>NZ_JBIRFA010000010.1:237084-272946 GCF_044327205.1 Kitasatospora sp. NPDC018058
CTCAGCAGCAACTGGGTGGAGGATCCGGACCAAGTCGACATCTATCGGGCGGCGTTCGACGAAATCATGGCAACCGCCTTGTCCCTCGACGAGTCGCGCAACCTCATCACACAGAAGAGAGACACGCTCAAGTGACCCACTTCCATGTCGCCTCCGCACTTCCCGTGCAGTGGAAGAAGGCAACTGCCAGCAACCCGAACGACAACTGCGTCGAAGTAGCCGATGGCGTTACCGGTCTTGTCCCGGTCCGCGACAGCAAGGACCCCCACGGCCCGGCCCTCAGCTTCACCCCCGAGGCCTGGCACTCCTTCATCGCCGGCATCCGCTCCGACGACTTCCCGACCAACCGCTGACGCACTCTCCACCGGGCGGCCCCGCCTGCCACGCGGGGGCGCCCGGCCTGACGGCTCCCCACCTCGCCGTCTCGGAGGATTCTCAGTCGAGACAGAACTCGTTGCCCTCGATGTCCTGCATCGCGATGCACGACTCATTGACGCCATCGGCATGCAGCACCTGCACGCATACCGCGCCGAGCGCGACCAGTCGCTCGCACTCGGTCTGAAGCGTGGCCAGGCGCTCTTCACCCACGAGCCCGGTGCCGACCCGCACGTCCAGGTGCACCCGATTCTTGACGACCTTGCCCTCGGGAACACGCTGGAAGTACATCCGCGGGCCCACACCCGAAGGATCCATGCAGACGAACGCCGCACCCTGACGCTCAGGCGGCAGCGAGCGATTGAAATCGTCCCAGGTGGCAAAACCCTTCGGTGCCGGCGGTACGACGTACCCCAACACCTCGCACCAGAAGCGGGCGACGCGCTCAGGGTCCGCGCAGTCGAAGGTGACTTGGAACTGCTTGATCGATGCCATCCGGCCACCCTAGCAGCGGGGCCCTGTTGCCCATCTCCCGCTAGGGATCCGCATGTTGACGCGAGGACGGCCCTTGCCGGTACGGACGCATCGAAGCTCCGGTTGAACGGGGTGACCTTCCCAGGTCTCCTCGCTGCACCGGAGCTTCGATGTACCGTCAGTCGGTCGCAGGTGGCGGGCGATCCGCGACGGCCTCCACGCTGACGCAGGTCACGAGTGCTCGTGCCCGCGTGACGCGGGCGGGATGCTCTGCTCGTACTGGAAGACGTTGTGGGGGTCGTACTTCGCCTTGATCTCACGCAGCCGGTCGAAGTTGTCTCCCCAGTAAGCGGTTTCCCAGTTCTGCATTCCGACGTTCGGCACGTTGACGTAGGCGCCGTTCACATAGGGCCGCATCGCCTGGCTGAACTCGGCAGTCCATGTCTGGGCCTGCGGGGTGAGCGGGTCGCAGACGCCTGGTTGTGTTCCACGAGTCCCCCAGCCGGCACCGATCTCGCCGTAGAAGAGCGCGTCGCGATGCGGGAACGCAGTGCCGCCGCGGGGGCTCCTCCTGACCGCCCCTCCGAATGCCTGGGTGAAGTAGTTGCTGTCATCCGTCGGGGCGTTCTGCATGAACGAACCGATCACGCTGATCGCTTCCTTCGGGAACGGCTCGCAAGCGAACTGCGAGAAGAACTTCCAGTTCGCGGGCTCGGCCGCAGTGGGGATCTGGAATCCCGTATATACGTCGCCCCAGTTGCCCACCTGCGTCGAGACCTTCGGGCTGCCGACCGACAGGATCGGGGCCAGCAGCTTCTTCGCCTCTTCCGGCGTTCCCTCGGCGAGAACCGCGAACAGCAGGATCTGGTTCCTGTGGATCTCGAGCTGGGTTCCGAGGCGGTCGTCGGTGGTCGGTCCCGTACTCTGCCACGCCTCGAAGACCCCTTGCAGGTCCCCGAGGCCGTCCCACGTCGCCTGCAGATAGGTGACGAACTTCAGCGGAGCCGTCTGGTAGGTGAGCGACGTGACGATCCCGAAGTTGCCGTTTCCCGCCCCGCGGAGCGCCCAGAGCAGGTCTTCGTTGTCACTCAAGGATGCCTTGACCACCCGGGCGCACTCGGCTCCCTCCGCAACGACGATCTCAGCCTCCACAAGGCTGTCGCAGGCCATGCCGAGATAGCGGGTGAGGAAGCCGAGGCCGCCGCCGAGCGTCGCACCGGACAGGCCTACGCTGCCCTCCGTTCCCGTCGTCACCGCGAGGTCCTGCTTCGCGAGCGTGGTCACGGCTTCCAACTGGTTGAGCCCGGCGCCGACCGTCGCGATACGAGAGGCGGTGTCGATGTTGACCGACTTCAACTCGCTGATGTCGATCACGATGCCGTTGTCCACGTTCGACCAGCCCTCAAGGGCGTGGCGGCCACTCCGCACCCGCAGTGCGACGTCGTTCTGCCGTGCCCATGTGAGGGCGTTGACCACGTCCTGGGTGTTCTGGGCGAAGACGATGACCAGTGGATAGTGAGAGAAGAGCTGGTCCCAGCCGAGCCTCGCATCCGTGAAGCCGGGGTCGCCGGGGCGGACGATGCGGCCGGTCAGCTGGGCCGGCGGGCACTTCCCACCCTCCGGCCCTTTGACCGCCGCGGTCCCCTTGGCCGCCGCGCTCGCTCCCGGGGCGCCTACGGCCGTAGTGCCCGGTACGACGACCGCGCCGACACCAGCGGCTGCCGTCGCCTTGAGCAGGCCGCGACGAGAAAAATCGCTCATGGTCCGTTTCCTCTCAACGGGATACGAGGCAAATCCAGTCCACTGGATGGCAGTTCAGTCCTTCGTGGACAATTCCCAGGGCCCGGAGATTAACAGGAATGCCCGCACAGTGTCGCCCGACACGCGCATTGGGAAATGATGGCGACATGATGAAAAAATGACATCCGCAGGCCAGCATGCGCATCGAAGTCGCCGAAGTCGCGACAGAATTACCACCGCGCCGATAATTATTTCGTCGGAATGAAAGGCCGTCACGGGCCGGGGTGTTTCAAAGTCTTCGTGATCACGCGAGTTCGCGGGTCGCGGCAGTTCGAGACGGTGTGGGAGCGAGCCGTCCCGCACGAGAAGTACACAGCCTGATCCCTCAGGTGTGCGTCCCGAGCACCGTCATCCGCCGGACCGGCGAGAGGGCGATCGGGATCCACACGCAGGCCAGGCAGGTGGCCGACGCTGCCAGGGCCCACCGGGTGCCGACGGTCGCGGCCAGGACACCGGCCGTTGCCGCGCCGAGGGCCGTGGCGCCGGTGAAGAGGACGCGCATGGTGCCGTTGACGCGGGCGAGCAGCCCGGCGGGGGTGACCTGCTGGCGGAAGGTCATCATCAGGACGGAGTCGAAGCCGACCTTGAGCAGGACCAGGGCCCAGCCGACGGCCGCGACCGGGCCAGGGACAGGTCGGCCGAGCAGGGGGATGGCGACGACCAGGGGCGCGACCAGGACCCCGACGAGCAGGGCGGCGCGGCCCGCGCCGAGCCGGTCGGCGAGCCTGACGGCGAACAGCGCGCCGAGCAGACCGCCGACGCCTCCGGCGCCGAGGAACGAGCCCAGTTCCCCTTCGCTCCAACCGAGTTCGGTGAGCGCGAGCACCGGGAGCAGCGTCATCACCCCGGCGGTGCCGATGTTGACCATGGAGCCGGCGATGGTCACGGTGCGCAGCACGGGCTGGCGGGCGACGAAGGCGACGCCCTCGGCGATCTCGTGCAGGAGGTGGCGCCGCACGACCCCACCGGCCGGGTGCTCGCGCACCCCGAGCGTGGACAGCCAGGCTGCGGACCACAGGTATCCCGCAGCCATCACCAGCAGCACCGTGGGCGCGCTGAGCATCCCGGCCGCCCACCCGGCCAGCGCCGGCGCTCCGATGAGCGCGGTCTGGGTGATGGTGGCCAGCCGGGCGTTGGTGCGGGCGAGCAGGGAGCCCGGGGCCAGGTCCTTGACGAGGCTCTGGGTGGCCAGGTCGAAGAACACCGTCGCCACGCCCTGCACCACCACGACGACCAGCAGGTGGACCATGCTCGAGCACCCCGACCAGGCCGCGACCGGCACGGTGACCAACGCGGCCGCCCGCACCAGGTCCGCGCCGATCATGACCGGACGGCGCCGCACCCGGTCCAGCCAGGCGCCGACCGGCAGCCCGAGGAGTACGAAGGGCAGGGTCAGCGCCGTCCTCAGCAGGGCCGTCCCCGATGCCCCCGTGTGCAGCACGGTGACCGCCGTCAGCGGAACGGCCACCTGGCCGACCTGGGCGCCCCACAACGCGACTCCGGACGCCGTGAGGTAGCGGGTGCGGTCCTGTGGAGTGACAACGGGCGGTGCCGCCGTGATGGTCTGCGTCTGCGTCTGCGTCATGGCAGGAAGCCTCGGGCAGTTCGAGAGTCGCCTCAACGGATTCACGCTAGGGTGAATCCTCGTGCCGTTCACGCTCACCCTCTCCCTGGGCACAGCCGACCTGAGCCAGTTGCGCTGGGCCGTCTCCCCGGCCTGGGAGCTACTGGCCTCCGTCAGGACGCTGACCCGGCCGGCGAGCCGCGCGATCCACATGCCGTGGCTGTCCGAGCACCGCCACGACCCGCTGCTCACCGCACCCCGGGCGGCGGCGGCACGCGACCTCACCGCCGGCCCGCAGGGCCACCTCCCCGGGTTCCTCGCGCCCACCCCGCTGTCGCCCTTGACCACCCTCGACGACGAGCTCGACGAGGTGCGCCGCACCCCCGCCGAGGTCATCCGCCGCGACCTGGCCGAGGTGTTCGGCACGAACCGACCGGGCAGCCTGACACCCCTGGCGCGCGCACCCCGACGCGAGTTGGACCGGATCATCACCGACCTGCACGGGTACTGGCGGCGCACCCTGGCGCCGGCCTGGCCGAGGGTCCGGGCCCTGCTCGAATCCGACATCCACTACCGCGCCCGTTCCCTCACCGAGCGCGGACCGGCGGCGATGTTCGCCGACATCCACCCCGACCTGGCCTTCGACCCGGCCACCGGCACGCTGCGAATCGCCAACCGGCGATCGGACCCGGCCGATCCGCACCGCTCACTGGACGGTCGCGGCCTCGTCCTGGTGCCGTCGGCGTTCGCGTGGCCGAAGCTCTACGTCAAGACCGCGGCGCCCTGGGTGCCCGTGATCCGCTACCCCGTCCGCGGCATCGGGACCCTGTGGGAGTCCCGCGCCGACGCCGCCGACTTGGGCGCGGCGCTCGGCGTCACCCGGGCTCTGCTGCTCGGCCTCCTGGAGATCCCGGCCGGCACCGTGGAGCTCGCCAACCGGACCGGGCTGGCCCCCGGCGGGGTGTCCACCCAACTGCACAAGCTCGCCAGGGCCGGTCTGGTCGCACCCCACCGGACCGGCCGGGTCGTGCTCTACGCCCGAACGGCCAGGGGCCAGGCCCTGTACGACTGAGCCGGGGGCGGTCCGCCGACCGCCCCCGGCTCAGCACACGAACCCGGCTCGCCTACGGCATCGGGGTCTTCCAGATCCCGCGTCCGTGCGTGGCGACGTACACCGATGTCCCGTCCGGGCTGGGCGTCAGGTAGACCGCCGCCGACGTCGGCAGGTTGCCGGCTGCCGTCGGGTCGGCCGTCCCCAGCCGCTTCCAGTGGCCGAGGCCGTCCGCCTTCACGTCGTCGGTGAACACGCCGAGGTCGGTGGCCACCATCAGCGTCCCGTCCGGGGCGAACAGCACCCGGTTGGCCGAGGCGTCCACCAGCTGGTCGGCGGCGCCGTCTGCGCCGCTGACGTCCTGCCAGGTCGCGCCACCGTCCGAAGTCCGCCACAGGTGGCCGTAGCCGGCGCCCGGGCCGACGTTCCAGTGCCGGGAGAAGCCGGACAGCGCCGCGTACACGGTCTTGCCGCTCGCGTCCGACGGGTCGATGGCGATGTCCTGGATGTAGCGCACCGGGAAGTCCGCCGGCAGCGTCAACTGGTGCCAGTTTCCGCCGTAGTTGGTCATGATGCCCCGGGCGAAGGCGCCCCCCGGGTTGCAGGCGCCGCACCAGGCCGCCCACACCACATGGTTCCCGGACGGGTCCAGCTGCGACTTGACGGCCGTGACCGAGTGCCCGGCGCCGCTGTCGGCCAGCTTCTGCCAGTCGGAGCCCGAAGTGCTCTGCCAGGTCTTGGTGTTGGCGTAGATGTACTCGCCACCGGCCACCCAGTAGCCGGGGTCCTTGGCGTCCGCCCCGAACGGTGCGATGAACCGCGCGTTGGGGTCGTTCGGACTGATCGAGGTGATGGCCGACGGCGTACCGTCGTCGTTCGCCGTGTAGCCGCAGTTGTCGGTCACCGACATCGCCAGGTTGGTGTACTCGCCCACCGTCTGGCAGCCGTTGGCCGGGTTGACCAGCTGGTCACCGCCGTCACCGCCGAACGGCTGGCCCATCTCCCCGACCGCGTTGAGCTGTTCGGTCACGGGAGCACTCGAACCCGGGTAGGTGTACGAGTACGTGGCGCCCTTGGGCACCGAGATCGACACCCCGTTGTCCTGCAGCCCGCCCCACACGGCCTCGCCCCCACCCGGCAGCGCGCCCGCGCCCACCGAGTAGTACTGCAGCGTGCGCAGCGTGCCGCTCGCGTTGAGGTTGCGCCAGCCGGGCGCGGTCTGGGTGGTCGGCCGGGCGTACACGCCTCCGTCGTTGCCCGCGTACACCTCGGGGGCCTTCCCCGCCCAGGCGGAGAAGGCGAGTGCGTGCTGGTCGGAGTGCATCACGTTGCCGTCGCAGCTGTTCTGCGCGGCGACGTAGCTGAAGCAGTTGAGCCCCAGGTTCCAGTAGCGGCCGACCGTACTCCACGACGATCCGCCGTTGCGGGTCTCGTACAGCTCCTCCAGCCCCAGGTACAGGTGGTCGGGGTCGGTCGGGTCGACGGCCAGGGACTGGTCGTACCAGGACTGCACACCGGGCTGGTACCCCGGCCCCATCACCGACAGCTTCATCGCCGAACCGCTGTTGGCCAGCTTGCTGCTGTCGGCGATCTGGGTGAACGGGCCGTTGATGTCGCCGCTGTTGCTGACGTACACGCCGCCGAGCACGGTCTGCGGCGCCTTGGCCCCGGGGTTCTTGTTGTACAGCGTCGGCGACTCGACCACCACGTACAGCTTGCTGCCGTCGGCGGAGTACGCGAAGGTCGTGTTGCCGATGTCGCCCGGGTTGATCCCGCCCTGCGGGTTGGCGGTGTGCCAGGTGGTGCCGGCGTCGTCGGAGTAGTAGAAGCCGTTGTACGTCGCGCCGCCGCGCCAGGCGAGGTTGGCGACCAGTCTCTTGCCGCCCGAACCCGGCTGCACCACCAGGTCGTTGGCGATGTCCGCGTAGTAACTGCTGGTACCACAGGCGACGTTGGAGCCAACGCCCGCGCACGGGGCGAGCACCTTCTGCCAGGCGTCGCCCTGGGCGGCGCCGAGCGCGCGCCGGTAGACGCCGTGCGAGGTGGCGGCGAAGGCGTAGCCGGCCTCGGTGTCGAAGCGCAGCGCGTGGATGGAGCTGTTGTCGAGTTCGCCGCCGCCGAGCGCGTCGGACTGGCTGAAGCTCGCCCGGCTGGGGTCGGCGAGCCGGTAGACGCCGGTACCGAGGTAGTTGTCGAAGGCGGTGGTGGCCTCGCCGGTGCCGAGCCACAGGGCGCCGTCGGGGGCGACGGCGAGCGAGCCGACCGAGAGCGAGGGCAGGTGGTCGGCGATCGGGGTCCAGGTGGCGCCGTCGTCGGTGGAGCGGAACACGCCGCCGCCGGCGCCGCCCGCGTACACCACGCCGGGGTGGTTCGGGTCGGCGGCCAGGGCGGCGATCCGGCCGGTGTTGTAGCCGCCGCCGGCGCCGCCGTTGGAGACGTTGTGGTCCCGGTAGTGCAGCGCGTCGCCGTTGTACGGCTGGGTGGTGACCTCGGTGTAGCCGGCCTGCCGTACCGGCATGCCGAGCACGTGCTGCCAGGCGGCCCGGTAGGCGCCGGCGGTGACGGTGCCGCCCGGGGAGACCCGGGGGTCGTTGAAGGACTGCATGGAGTCCATCAGTTCGCCGGAGTCCTCTCCGGCCTGGCGGTGGTTCGGGCTGGTGCCGGTGCTGCTGGAGCCGGACGTGGTGGCGACGGTGTCGCCCCACGCGGCGGTGGTGCCCGCCGTCACGATCAGCGCGGCGGATATCAGCGCGGCGCGGGTTCTACCGCGGCGCGCTCTGCGGGGGGGAGCCCATGAAGTCTCCGGTCCGTCGGGGGGACCGCCCCCACCGATCGTGGAGGGCGGGAACTGGAGGTGGAGCGGGCGGCACCCTACACCTGGGTGATCTCCGTCAACAGCCTTGGAGTCTCATGGTTTTGGCCCGAATTTCCGCCCGTTTCAAGTCGGCGATTCAGTGAATGGAGAAACGGCGGAGAAAAGCCTCCGCCCTTTGGCTCCGCCGTGACGCCGGGCGCCCCCAGCAGCCTCCCAGCCGGCGCCCAGCGGCCTCCCAGCCTCTCACCGCCCTCTCATCTCCCGGCCCTAGCCTCCGCGCATGAACGTCTCCCTGCTCGACGGCTGGTTCCCCTGGACGGTCCAGGCCGCAGCCCTCGCCCTGTTCCTGACCGCGGTGGGCTGGCGGGACCGGACCTGGCAGCGCAAGTGGGGCCCGATCGCGCTCGGCACGGCGTTGGCGGTCACCGCGGTCGTCGCCGTCGGCGTGCTCACCCTGGCCGGGATCACCGATCCGATCCCGTTCGGGGTGTGGCTGTGGAGCGGGGTGGCGATCGCGGCGTTCAGCGTGCTGGGCTTCGGCTGGCGCAGCGCGAAGTGGTGGCGGCGGGCGCTGGTGGCTCCGACCGCCCTCCTCGCGCTGTTCTGCGCCGCGAACAGCGTGAACATCGCCACCGGCTACTACCCGACGATCAACGACGCGGTCGGCGAGCTCAGCGGCGAGCCGCTGCCGGACCAGATCACCCTGGCCCAACTCGCCTCGATCCACGGCAAGACCAAGACCGGCCGCATCGTCCAGGTCGACATACCGGACACCGCGAGCGGCTTCACCCACCGCCAGGAGCTGGTCTACCTGCCGCCGGCCTGGTTCCGCAGCCAGAACCGGCCCAAGCTCCCGGTGCTGGAGATGATCGGCGGCGAGTTCGCGGCGCCCGACAACTGGATCCGCTCCGGCAACGCGGTGAAGACCGCCGACGAGTTCGCCGCCAAGCACAACGGCTTCACGCCGATCCTGGTCTTCGTAGATGCCACCGGCGGCTTCCGGGTGGACACCGAGTGCGTGGACGGCCCGCACGGCAACGCCGAGAGCCACCTGCTCAAGGACGTCCCGCCGTTCGTCCAGAAGACCTTCAACGCCGCCACCGACCCCCACAAGTGGGGCGTGGCCGGCTGGTCCATGGGCGGCACCTGTGCCTTCGACCTGGTCGTCGAGCACCCCAACGTCTTCACCCACTTCGGCGACTTCTCCGGCGACAAGGGCCCGTACATCGGCGACAAGGACCACACCATTCAGGAGCTCTACGGCGGCGACGCGGCGGCCTGGGCGGCCCACGACCCGCTGACCGTGCTCGCCGGCCACCACCCCAAGTACCAGGGTGTCTCCGGCTACTTCGGCCAGGGCGACGAGGAGCACGGCCAGATCGAGTCCGCCAAGGCCCTGGACGCGGCCGCCAAGAAGGACGGCATCCGCACCACCAGCGCCGTCGGATCCGGCAAGCACTCCTGGCAGACCGGCTCCGCCACCTTCACCCAGGCCCTGCCCTGGCTCGCCGCCCAGCTCGGCGTCCCGGGCACCCACCCGTAACGGCGCCCCGCCCGTACCGGCCCGACGACCGCGACAGCCGCCGCATCCGTAACAGCGCGGTCCGGATTCCGTCCGGATTCCGTACAGGCCGTATGCGATCCGCGAACCCTCCGCATCCCCTGCGGAACGAACCGTGGGTGGGATCACACCCGCCCGCCTCCGGGGGAAAGCCTTGGTGTCGGCCGGCCTCACGGACCCGTCGGCCGACGCTCCGGACGGACACGATCCATCGCCAAACCGCGCGCCCGGCACGGAGATCCACCGTGCCGGGCGGTGCCCGTCCGCGGGCTGGCGAACCTCACAGCCCCCTCCCACCACCCATCGCTTCCGCCGCGCCCGCACACATGTTCACCACCAGCCCGCTGCAACTGCCGCACTCCCCCGATCCCCCGGAGAAATCCCGCTTTGCTCCCGGCGCCCCGGTGGCATAAGTTTCGTCCGCCGTCGACGCAGCACCCGCTCTGACCAACCCTCAGACCTGCGGTGAGCTGCGGAGCCAGGGGGCCGGACGGCAGCGCGAAACGGGGGAGGAACAGCCATGCCGAGTGCCCGCAGCCACGGGTCGACCGGTCGGCGAGGACGGACGGGCGAAGCGCCTCCGACCCAGGCCCCGACCAACGACACCGGACACCTGAGGAATCGTCAGTTGCGCAGCACTCGACTGGTCACCTCCGCCACCGCCGCCCTGCTCTGCGTGGGCGTCCTGAGCGCCTGCGGCCCGGACAACGGCGGTGAGGGCGGCGGCAAGACCGCCACCCCCGCGCCGACCGGCGCCGCGCCCACCGCGGCACCCACCGGGGGCAGCACCGGGGGGAGCACCGCCAAGCCCACCGGCGGCACCGACAAGGGCATCCCGGCCAAGGCCTGGATGGACACCAAGAGCATCCCGATGGACGAGACCTACCACTACGCCCCGCTGGCCGCCAACGCCAAGCCGGTCAGCGGACCGGTCGGCTTCAAGGGCATGGAACTGTGCCACTCCCCGCTCCCCAAGGGCGAGGAAGACTTCTTCACCGGCGGCACCGCCAAGGCCAAGGCCTCGGTCGGCTTCGGCGGCGACCGCTGGACGGCCCAGCAGACCCTCTTCTTCTGGGGCGACCCGACCCACAGCAGCGGCAACGGCCAGAGCGTCGGCGCCATCAGGCGCGATCTCGACGAGGCAGTCAAGGACTGCGCCAAGACCGCGCCGGGCGCCACCGTGAAGGTCACCAGTGCGAACGACGCGCCCTTCCTCGCCGCCACCGTAACGGTCCCGCAGCCCGACGGTTCCACCGTCACCCTGCACGAGTACGTGACCAACGCGGGCGGGACGATCAGCGAGCTGTCCGTCTGGGCCACCACGAAGGCCGGCGCCCAGCCCAAGGACGCCTGGAAGGCGCCCGAGGACAAGTACGTCGGCACCGGCATGACGGCCGCGCTCTGCGAGGCCCTGCCGGGCTGCGACTGACGTACCCCCATAGACGGCCGCCAGGCCCGTCCGGCACAGGGGACCGGACGGACCTGGCGGCTTTTCCTCTGCCCGCCGGGGTCAGAGCCCCAGGCGGCTGAGCGCCGTGGTCCAGTCGCTCGCGATCGCGCTGCGGGCGGCCGCCAGGGTCACTCTGTGGCCGCACACCGCGGTCTTGAGCTTGTTCTCGACCGAGTCCTTGCTCTGCGCGGGCTGGCTGCCGTAGCGCGGCTCGGGCCACAGGTTGCGCGGGTCGCGCGGCGCACCGCCGAGCTCCAGCGGGACGAAGTGGTCCTCCTCGTAGTCCGCCGGCTTGGTGTCCGAGTAGCCGTACTGCGCGATCTGCTGCGTCTTCAGCGCGTTGGTGTAGCTGACCGGCGGGCGCACGGTGGCGGTCCAGCCGGAGACGCAGATGGTCGAGCCGATCGTCGCCTGGGTGACCGCCGGGTTGTACGTACCCGGCGTGCAGGACGGGTCGGGCAGCGGCAGGTGTGCCCGCGAACAACTCGCGGCGAGCGTGCCGGACTTGACCGGCTTGTGCGTCGCGGCCTGCGCGGTACCGGTGGCGAGCCCGGCGGCGGTGAGGGCGGCCGCGACGGCGACGACGACGGTGAGACGTTGACGGAGCATCATGGGGGTTGCTCTCCTGGGCCGGCCCGGCCGATCGCCGGGCGACTGTGCCCATGACAGCACCGCCCGCGCGACCACCGTCAGACCCGGGACGTGAACGAGTGGTGACCACCCCTCCACATCCGTCCGCGGATCAGTCGACCAGCAGTCGCGCCAGCAGCGCCGCCGGCCCCTCCGGCAGGCTGCCGTGCACCAGCTCGGTGCGGTGCACCAGCCGGGGCGCGGCAATCCGTGTGAAGGCGATGCCGGGCGCCTGCGCCACCACCGACTCGGGCAGCAGGGTGAGCCCGTGCCCGGTGGCGACCAGGGCGAGCAGTCCGTGCAGGTCGGTGCCCCGGTAGCGGGTGGCGGGCCGGAAGCCGTCGGTCCCGGCCGCCGCGCGCAGCCGGGCCGCGGTCGGGGTGAGGTCGGGGGCGTCCAGCCAGCGGGCGGCGGACAGGTCGGCGAGCGCGGCGCCGGTCCGGCCGGCCAGCGGATGCCCGACGGGCAGCGCGACCGCGACCGGCTGCTCGTCCACCGCGACGGTGGTCAGCGGGCCGACCTCGGGCAGCGGCAGCGGGTCGCTGGGCGCGGCGAGGCCGTCGATCAGCGCGAGGTCGACCTCGCCGGTGGCGACCTGGGCCGGCAGCACGTCCTGGGCGAGCACCCGGACGACCAGCTCGACCCTCGGGTACGCCCGGCGCACCTCGCCGAGCGCGCGCCCCAGTCCCGCCCCGACCGCCAGCGGGGTGGCGCCGAGCACGAGCCGGGCACTGGGGGCGCCGGCCAGGCGTGCGACATCGGCGCGCGCCGCCTCCAGCCGGACCAGCAACGGAGCCGCGTGCTCCAGAAGCCGCCGCCCGGCCTCGGTCGGGCCGACCGGGCGGCGGACCAGCAGCGCGGTGCCGAGGTCGGCCTCCAGCGCGGCGATCTGCTGGGAGACGGCGGACTGGGTGTAGCCGAGTTCCCGGGCCGCCTCGGAGAAGGAGGCGAGGCGGGCGACGGTCACAAAGGTGCGCAGCTGCTGGGGATCCACGGCGGTCATCAACCGATCTGATCGAGAGGTAAGAAATCATCGTTGGCACTGATCTCGGGTTCGGGGTCAGGATAGCCGCATGACCTACCTGACCCCGCGGGTCGCCCTGGTCGGCGACCGCTCCCCCGCCGTCCGCTCGCACACCCGCATCCCCGGCCTGCTCGACGCCCTCGCCGAACACGACCAGCTCGTCCTGGACGCCTACTGGATCCCCACCGAGGACGCCGGAGCGCCCGGCGCGCTCGACGGCTTCGACGCCGTCTGGCTACTGCCCGGCAGCCCGTACCGCAACGAGGCCGGCGCCCTGGCCGCGGTCCGCACCGCCCGCGAGCGCGGCATCCCCTTCCTCGGCACCTGCGGCGGGTTCCAGCACGCGGTGCTGGAGTACGCCCGCGACGTCTGCGGCATCACCGACGCCGTCCACGGCGAGGAGCACCCCGACCTCGACCAGCAGGTGATCGTCCCGCTCAGCTGCTCCCTGGTCGGCCACGAGGGCACCGTCGAGATCACCCCCGGCACCCTGGCCGAGCGCGCCCTGGGCGCCACCCGCACCCAGGAGCGCTACCACTGCGCCTACGGCCTCAACGCCGACTACCTGGACCGCCTGCGCGCCCACGGACTGCGCTTCAGCGGCGCGGACGAGTCCGGCCAGGTCCGGGTGCTGGAACTGCCGGAGCACCCGTTCTTCCTGGCCTCGCTGTTCCAGCCCGAGCTGTCCGGCGACGGCACCCGGGCCCACCCGATGATCCGCGCCCTGGCCGCGGCCGCCGTCGCCCACGCGGCGCGCACCGAGGAGGCGTCCGCGAGCGCCGGGCAGGCGCTCGCCTGAGCGACGGTCACACCGGCAGCGAGCGCAGCCGCACCGGCCCCTCCGGCCAGCCGGCGCCCTCGGCCAGCGGGCGCCACATGGTGCGCAGCGGCATCACCGCGAGCCGCCCCTCCGGCTGTTCGACGGTCACCTCCTCCGCCACCTCGCGGAAGCCGAGCCCCCGGTAGAACGCGGTCAGCGGAGGGCGGCAGAACAACAGCGCGTACCGGAAGCCGAGCGTGCGCCCGTGGTCGAGGGCAGCCCCGACCACGGCCTGCGCGAGGCCGCCGCCGCGCCGGTCGGGGGCGACGCAGACGCCGCCGACCCCGATCGCCTCCAGGTCGACGCCGCCGACGGTCAGCGGGACCGGCAGCAGCCCGGTGTGGGCGACGAGCCGGCCGCCGGCGGCCCGGATGCCGAAGTGGATCTCCTTGGGCAGGTAGGTCAGCCCGGTGTAGGCGACTCCGTACGGGTCCTCGCCGGGGCCGAGGATCTCCTCCTGCTCGGCGCGGGAGTACTGCTCCAGCCGGACCACGGTCGGCGGTTCGGAAGAAAAACGATCATCCATCACTCCATGCCCCTTCCCCCGTAAACCCTGTTCCAGTCCCTTCCCCGCCGCCCGTTCGGTCACATGATCGACCCGGCCTCCGCTCCGGAATCCGTCACCGACCGACCGCCCGATCCGACGATCATCCCGCGCCGCCCCGGGTGTGGAAGCATTCCCCTCATGCGCCAGCCCACCGAACAGCCGGCCGTCGACCTCACCGCACCGCTGCCCGGCCCACCGCTGCGCCTGCCCCGCCCGGTCCGGACCTTCGCACCGACCGCCGTGGTGCTGCTGGTCCTCGTCCCGCTCGCCGCCCACGACCCGGACTTCGGCCCGACCACCTCGCCGCACGTCAACGCGGGCCTGATGGCCTTCGGCGCCCTCGCCCTCGCCTTCCGCCGCCACTATCCGGCGGCCACCACCGCGGCTACCCTGCTGAGCGGCCAACTCCCGCTCGCCGTCGCCCTGTACGGGCTGACCGCGCGGCGCGGCGCCAAGCCGCTGCTGTACGTCCTGGCCGCGCTCGCCGAGCTGCGGCTGCTGGTCCCCTTCGACCTCGGAGACGTCACCACCCCCGACGCACTGGCCAATCTGGTCGAGGACCCGCTGGTCTTCGGCGCCGTCCCACTCGCCCTCGGGCTCACCACCCACCAGCGCGCCCGCACGGTGAGCATGCTCGCCGAGCGGAACCGGCTGCTGGTGGAGGCCCGCGAGCACGCCGAGGAGCGCGCCGCGGCCGCCGAACGCGCCCGGCTGGCCCGGGAGATGCACGACGTGGTGTCCAACCGGGTGTCGCTGATCACCCTGCACGCCGGCGCCGGGCAGATCGCGCAGGCCGACGACCCGGCCGCCGTCCGGGAGACCCTCGGCCTGATCCGTACCCTCGGGCTGCAGGCGCTCACCGAACTGCGCGGCCTGCTCGGGGTGTTGACCCCGACCTCCGAGCAGGTTCCCTCGCTGCGCGGCCTGCCCACCCTGGTCGAGGAGTCCCGGCAGGCCGGGCTGGCGGTGGGCCTGACGCTCACCGGCCCGGACGAGGGACTGTCCCCGCCCGGGCCGGCGGTGCAGTACGCGGCCTACCGGATCGTCCAGGAGGCGCTGACCAACGCCCACAAGCACGCCCCGGCCGCCGAGGTGACCGTCACGGTCGAGGTCACCCCGGACGGGCTGCGCCTCGCGGTGGTCAACTCCCCCGTCGGGACGGCCGGTGCGCTGCCTTGCCTGCCCTCCGGCGGGCACGGCCTGGTCGGGATGCGCACCCGCGCCGACGACCTCGGCGGCACCCTGCACGCCGGGCCGACGCCCGAGGGCGGCTTCGCCGTCCGGGCCCGACTGCCGTTCAGCACGGCCTGAGCCTCGCCGTCCGGGCCCGACTGCCGTTCAGCACGACCTGAGCCTCGACGTCCGAGCCCCAGCACCGCCGGAGCCCCCGGCACCGCCGGAGACTACGCGGCGGCGCGCTTCACCAATTCCGCCCACACCTCGTCGACCCGCGCCGACAGCGCCTCCAGCGGCCCGCCGTTGTCGATCACCAGGTCCGCGATCGCCAGCCGGTCCTCCCGGGTGGCCTGCGCGGCCATCCGGGCCCGGGCCTCCTCCTCGGCCATCCCGCGCAGCCACACCAGCCGGTCCAGCCGCACCTGGTCGGCGGCGTCCACCACCACGACCAGGTCGAACAGCGGCGCCAGCCCGTTCTCGGTCAGCAGCGGCACGTCGTGCACCACCACCGCGTCCGGCGCGGCCGCCGCCTCCAGCTCGGCGGAGCGGGCCCGCACCAGCGGGTGGACGATCGCGTTCAGCGCCTGGAGCCGGTCCGGGTCGGCGAACACGATCGCCCCGAGGGCCGGGCGGTCCAGGGCGCCGTCCTCCCGCAGTACCTGCGGGCCGAACTCGGCGACCACGGCCGCCAGACCGTCCGTCCCGGGGGCGACCACCTCGCGGGCGATCAGGTCGGAGTCCACGATCACCGCGCCGCGCGCGGCGAACAGCCGGGACACCTCGCTCTTGCCCGCGCCGATGCCACCCGTCAGTCCGATCTTCAGCATGGCGTCAGGCTACCGGTGGGCGTTCACGCCCGTCAGACCAGACCCGTCAGCCCGGGCCCGCCAGACCAGGCCCGTCCGCTGGACCCTTGTCCGCCGGGGCCGCCGGCCGGAACCGGTCAGCCCAGCTCCAGGCTCTCGCCCTCGCCGAGCACGGTCAGCCCCGCACCGGTGCCCGGCCCGTCCGGCCCGAGCAGCCGGGTGGCCACCATGTGCCCGATCGGGCTGAGCGTCGCCTCGTGGACCGGCACCGCCACCCGCGGGCCCGCCTCCCGGACGTAGTCGACCACCTCACCGGCCTTGCTCCACGGCGCCGCGAGCGGCAGCAGCAGGGTGTCCACGGCGTGCGGCGGCACGGTGAAGGCGTCGCCGGGGTGGAAGAGCCGGCCGTCGAAGAGGAAGCCGATGTTCTTCGCCCGCGGCATGTCCGGGTGGATCACCGCGTGCCACTCGCCGTGCACCGAGACGCCGAGTCCGGCGATGTCGAAGGCGTCGCCCTCGCCGACCACCGTGACCCGCTGCCCGACACCCTCCAGCTGGGCGGCCACGTCGCCGTTGGTCCACACCCGCAGTGCCGGGTCGGCCTCCAGCGCGGCGCGCAGCCGGGACTCCTCGAAGTGGTCCATGTGCTCGTGGGTGATCAGGACGGCGTCCGCCCCGGCCAGTGCGGCGGGGTCGGTGAACGCCCCCGGGTCGACGACGACGGTGGTGGTGTCGTGCTCGATGCGTACGCAGGCGTGGCCGAACTTCGTGATTCGCATAGCCGAAACCATACAGCATGACTGTACAGTTTTGCTGCAGAGATTCCGGATAAACTGCTTCCATGCCCAGCAAAACCCCGCACCCGGACACCCTGGAACTCGCCGCCGATCTGCGCACCGCCCTCGGCAGCCTGGTCCGCTCCCTGCGCGACAGCGACGAGCTGCCGCCGAACCAGGCCGCCGTCCTCGGCCTGCTGGTCCGCGACGAGCGTTCCTACACCGTCGCCGAACTCGCCGACCTCCGACGCGTCCGCCACCAGTCGATGGCCCGCACCGTCGCCCTGATGGCCGAGGCCGGGCTGGTCGCCCAGCAGCCCCACCCCACCGACGGCCGCAAGCAGCTGATCACCGCCACCGAGGCCGGCCACACCGCGCTGCTCGACCAGCGGGCCCGCCGCGAGCACCACATCGCGACCGCCATCGAGTCCCGCCTCAGCACCGGGGAGCGGGACCAGCTGCGCGCCGCCGTCGGCCTGCTGAGCCGCCTGTCCTGAACCCGGGCGCGGCGGCTAGGACCCAAGAGACAGGCCCTAGGCCTTGACCAGACCCTTGGCCGCCGGCTCCCCGGCCGACTCCTCGACGTCCGTCACCACCCGCTGCGCCGGGGTCGCCGGCTGCTCCAGCGAGGGCAGATCGACGTGCTCGCTCAGCCCGAAGCGCCTGTGCAACCGCTTCAGCGGGGCGGGCGCCCACCAGTTGAACTCGCCGAACAGGGTCATCGCGGCGGGCACCAGCAGGCAGCGCACCAGGGTGGCGTCGACCGCGACGGCGACCGCCAGCGCGATACCCATCTGCTTGACCATGAGCATGTCCCCGGCCGCGAAGCCCGCGAAGACGATCACCATCAGCAGCGCCGCCGAGGTGATGATCCGACCGCTGCGCTGGACACCCAACTCCACCGCACGCGTACAGCTGTGCCCGCGCTGGTGCAGCTCCTTGATCCGGGCGAGCAGGAACACCTCGTAGTCCATCGACAGCCCGAAGGCGAAGGCGAAGACCAGCACCGGCAGGAAGGTCTCCAACCCGCCGGTCGGACTGAAGCCGAGCAGCCCGCTGAACCACCCGTCCTGGAACACCAGGGTCAGCGCGCCGAGCGAGGCGCCCAGCGACAGCAGGTTCATCAGCAGCGCCTTGACCGGCATCACCACCGAGCCGGTCATCAGGAACAGCAGCACCAGCGTCCCGACCGCGACCAGGCCCAGTGCCCACGGCCCGCGCGACATCAGCTCGTCCTTGAAGTCCACCACCGTGGCCGCGCCGCCGGTCACATAGGTCTTCAGCCCGCCCCGGTCGGCCCGGAGCTCGTCCACCACCTGCTGGGCGGCGTCGCCCTGCGGGTCCCCGTGGACCAGCACGTCCACCGTGGACACCTTGTCGCTGACCGGGGTCACCGCCCGGACACCGCTCACCCCGGGGAGCTTGGCGACCACCTCGCCCGCGTACGCCTGGGCCACCGGCGCGCCGCCCTCGACCACCACGGTGATCGGCGCGGCCGCGATCTGCGGGAAGCGGTGGTCAATGGTCTCGGCGACCTGCCGCCCGGCCGAGGAGCCGGGCAGCACGGCGGCGCCGGAGCTGCGCATCTCGGCGTGGAGGAACGGGGCCCCGGCCGCCATCAGCAGCGCCACGCAGGCGAGGGCGACCAGCACGGCCCGCTTGCGGACCCGGCGGACGGTCCGGCTGAAGAAGCCCTCGTCCGACACGGGCGCGGCGGGCGCCTTGATCCGGGAGCCGGCGAAGCCGAGCAGCGCGGGGACCAGGGTCAGCGCGGCGGCGACCGCGATCACCACCACGCTCACCCCGGCCGCGGCGACCGCGCCCAGCACCGGGCTGGCGAAGACGAACAGGCCGGACAGCGCGACGGCGACGGTCAGGCCGGAGAAGGCGACGGTGCGTCCGGCGGTCGCGGCGGTGCGCTCGACGGCGGCGGCGATGCCCGCGCCGTGGCCGCGCTCCTCGCGGAAGCGGTTCACCATCAGCAGCGCGTAGTCGATCGAGAGCCCGAGCCCCAGCACGGTGGCGATCGGCAGCACGCTGGTGTCGATGTCCATGATCTGGCTGAACCCGAACATGGCCAACAGCGCCCCGCCGATCGAGGCGATGGCGCCGATCACCGGCAGCGAGGCGGCGGCCAGGCCGCCGAAGACCAGCACCATGACGATCAGGGTGAGCGGCAGGGTCACCATCTCGCCGAAGCGGGTGTCCTTCTCCGTCTGCTTCTTGACCTCCTGCTGGAGCACCAGGTCCCCGCCGACGGTCACATGCGCCCCACCCTCGCCGTTCAGCGCGGCCAGCCGGTGGGTGACGGCGTCGGTCTGCGCGGAGGTGGAGGTGTCGGCCATCCGTACGGTGACCAGGCTCGCCGTCCCGTCGGCGGCGCGCAGCGCGGCCGGGGCCGAGCCGGAGCCGTAGGCGTCCTGGGCGGAGGAGACTCCGGGCAGGGCGGCGATCTCGGCGGTGGCCTTCTCGACGGCGGCGCGCACGGCCGGGTCGTCGACCGGCCTGCCGTCCACCACTGCGGTCACGGCGCCCTTGACCGGATCGGCCGCGGCGACCACGGCGCCGCCCCGGTCGGCCTCGGCGGTGGCGGAGGAGGCGCCGGCCACCGATCCCTCGAAGACCCGACCCCCGATCAGGACCCCGACGACCAGGACGACGGCCCAGAAGCCGAGGACCCAGCGGCGGTGGCGGAAACAGAACCGGCCGATCGCGGCGAGCCGGCCGCCGACCACTGCGGTGGGGGCGACGGAGGAGGGGTTGCGCATAAAGGAGCCTTTCGGGCAGCTCCACTCAATGTAGGCGCATCCTGAACTCCGGCCTATAGCAGGGCAATGAGCCCCATCTCACATTTTCCTTCACATAAAACACACATAAGTCAAAGCGGAAAACGAAGAGGAGGGGAACAGCGGACGCAGAGGGGGCGGGGCGAGGTGGAAGAACGGCGGGCGGGGCGGAAAAGGAACGGACCCCACCCGGAAGGATCCGGGTGGGGTCCGTTGCCTAGCTGTCAGCTAGCGGGGGCGAGCCTCAGCTCTGGCCACCGGCCAGCTTCTCGCGCAGGGCGGCCAGGGCCTCGTCGGAGGCCAGGGCGCCCGAGCCCTCGTCGCTGCTGGACGAGTAGGAGCCACCGGCGGCAGCGGCGACGGCGTCGCCACCCTCGGCAGCGGCCTCGGCGTCGGCCTCGCGGCTCTTGATGACCTGGGCCTGGTGCTGCTCGAAGCGGGCCTGCGCCTCGGCGTACTGGCGCTCCCACTCCTCACGCTGCTTCTCGAAGCCGGGCAGCCAGTCGTTCGCCTCGGGGTCGAAGCCCTCCGGGTAGATGTAGTTGCCCTGGTCGTCGTACGAGGCGGCCATGCCGTACAGGGTCGGGTCGAACTCGACCTCGGCCGGGTTGGCACCCAGGGCCTCGTTGGCCTGCTTCAGCGACAGGCTGATGCGACGACGCTCGAGGTCGATGTCGATGACCTTGACGAAGATCTCGTCGCCGACCTGGACGACCTGCTCCGGGATCTCGACGTGGCGCTCGGCCAGCTCGGAGATGTGGACCAGACCCTCGATGCCCTCGTCCACGCGGACGAACGCACCGAACGGAACCAGCTTGGTGACCTTACCCGGAACGACCTGGCCGATCTGGTGGGTACGGGCGAACTGCTGCCACGGGTCCTCCTGGGTCGCCTTCAGCGACAGGGAGACGCGCTCGCGGTCCATGTCAACGTCGAGAACCTCGACGGTGACCTCCTGGCCGACCTCGACGACCTCGGACGGGTGGTCGATGTGCTTCCAGGACAGCTCGGAGACGTGCACCAGGCCGTCGACGCCACCCAGGTCCACGAAGGCACCGAAGTTGACGATCGAGGAGACGACGCCGGAGCGCACCTGGCCCTTCTGCAGGGTGGTGAGGAAGGTCTGGCGGACCTCGCTCTGGGTCTGCTCCAGCCAGGCACGGCGGGACAGGACCACGTTGTTGCGGTTCTTGTCCAGCTCGATGATCTTGGCCTCGAGCTCCTTGCCCACGTAGGGCTGGAGGTCGCGGACGCGACGCATCTCGACGAGCGAGGCCGGGAGGAAGCCACGGAGGCCGATGTCGAGGATGAGACCACCCTTGACGACCTCGATGACGGTACCGGTGACGATGCCGTCCTCTTCCTTGATCTTCTCGATCGTGCCCCAGGCACGCTCGTACTGAGCGCGCTTCTTGGACAGGATGAGACGACCCTCCTTGTCCTCCTTCTGGAGAACCAGGGCCTCGATGTTGTCGCCCACGGCGACGACCTCGTGCGGGTCGACGTCGTGCTTGATCGAGAGCTCGCGGGACGGGATGACGCCCTCGGTCTTGTAACCGATGTCGAGGAGGACCTCGTCACGGTCGACCTTCACGATGACGCCCTCGACGATGTCGCCATCGTTGAAGTACTTGATGGTCTCGTCGATGGCGGCGAGGAAGGCCTCCGCGTCGCCGATGTCGTTGACCGCGACCTGCGGGGTGGTGCTGAGGGAGGAGTCGGTGGGGCTCGTCATTAGGAAAAGGGCTCCGGTACGGACATGAAAGTCGTAGGTAATGCCACGCGGAGGGCCCGTATCGCTCCCACCGAAAGCCGGACAGCCAAGAACACGGCGCACCGGGAGATCTCGTCCAACGAGAACCGGCGTCCGTCTTGCGACCGTGGGGTCTTCGACAGATGCGAGCGCGACCTGCTCCGTCCGAGGCGCGCAGGCCCGCAGCGCAACTTGTAGCATACGGGGACGGCCAGGCACGGTCAACGCCAAGAGAGGCAAGACGGTGGAGCCCGGTACGGATCAGGCCATATCCTCCGGTTGCGCGCCTCGCGGCGGCACTCGAAGGGACCCTTCCCCGGATGCCACCGCCAGGATCCGGACCCCTCTCGGGGGCCGGTTCGCGGCAGCGGCGCTTCCGCATTCCATACCCTACGCGATGGGCATTGTCACCGTGGCCACCACCCCCCAGTCGAACCTGCACGATCTTGACACCTCCCCCACGGGGGTCGAGGAGGAGGACGGCGACGACGCGGTGCGGCGCGAGGCCGGCGTCGGGGAGAGCAGCCGGGCCAGCCGGCACTGGTGGGACCGCAACGCCGACGAGTACCAGGACGAGCACGGCGAGTTCCTCGGCGACGACCGCTTCACCTGGTGCCCCGAGGGCCTGGACGAGGCCGACGCCCACCTGCTCGGCGAGGTCGAGGGCAAGGACGTGCTGGAGATCGGCGCCGGCGCCGCCCAGTGCTCCCGCTGGCTGGCCGCCCGGGGCGCCCGCCCCGTCGCGCTGGACATCTCCTACCGCCAGCTCCAGCACTCCCGCCGGATCGACCTCGGCCGGGGCGTCGAGCCCGTCGCGGTGGTCCAGGCCGACGCCGCCGTACTGCCCTTCGCCGACGCCTCCTTCGACCTCGCCTGCTCCGCCTACGGCGCCGTCCCGTTCAGCGCCGACACCGCCGAGCTGATGCGCGAGGTGCGCCGGGTGTTGCGGCCCGGCGGGCGCTGGGTGTTCTCGGTGACCCACCCGATCCGCTGGGCCTTCCCCGACGAGCCCGGCGTCGAGGGCCTCACTGCGATGTCCTCCTACTTCGACCGCACCCCGTACGTCGAGCAGGACGAGCAGGGCCGCGCCACCTACGTCGAGCACCACCGCACCCTGGGCGACCGGGTGCGCGAACTCGTCGGCGCCGGCTTCCGCTTGATCGACCTGGTCGAGCCGGAGTGGCCGGCCGGGCTGGAACAGGAGTGGGGCGGCTGGTCCCCGCTGCGCGGGCGGCTGATCCCGGGCACGGCGATCTTCGTCTCCGAGCGGAGCTGACCTCCTCGATGCGTCCCTCCTGGCGCGACCTGCCCGTCCGCACCGCCCTGCCCGCCCTGCACGACGCGCTGGAGGAGCACGGCACCGCCGTCCTCGCCGCCCCGCCCGGCACCGGCAAGACCACGCTGGTGCCGCTCGCCCTGGCCGGGCTGCTCGATTCCGGACCGGTACGGCGGGTCCTGGTCGCCGAACCGCGCCGGCTCGCCGTACGGGCCGCCGCCCGGCGGATGGCCTGGCTGCTCGGGGAGACCGTCGGCGGCCGGGTCGGCTACACCGTGCGCGGCGAGCGTCGTGTCGGCCCGGAGACCGTCGTCGAGGTGGTCACCACCGGCGTGCTGCTGCAACGACTGCAGCGCGACCAGGAGTTGCCCGGGGTCGACGTGGTCGTCCTGGACGAGTGCCACGAACGGCACCTGGACGCCGACACGGCCCTCGCCTTCCTGCTGGACGTGCGCGCCGCGCTGCGGCCCGAACTGCGCCTGGTCTGCGCCTCGGCCACCTCCGACACCGCGGCCTGGGCCGAACTCCTCGGCGGCGCCCCGGTGGTGGAGGCGCACGGGGTCTCCCATCCGGTGGACGTGGTCTGGGCGGCGCCCCCGCGCGCCGTCCGGCCCGCCCACGGCACCCGGGTCGACCCGGCGCTGCTCGACCACGTCGCCGCGACGGTCCGCCGGGCGCTCGCCGAGCGGGACGGGGACGTGCTCTGCTTCCTGCCCGGCGTCGGCGAGATCGCCCGGGTCGCCGGACAGTTGGCGGGAGTGGCCGCCGAGGTCCTGCAACTCCACGGCCGCGCCCCGCAGGACGTCCAGGACGCCGCGCTCACCCCGGCCGACCGGCGCCGGGTGGTCCTGGCCACCGCCGTCGCCGAGTCCTCGCTCACCGTGCCCGGCGTCCGGATCGTGGTGGACGCCGGACTCGCCCGCGAACCGCGCACCGACCACGCGCGTGGCCTGGCCGGGCTCGTCACCGTCCGGGCCTCGCTCGCCGCCGCCCGCCAGCGCGCGGGGCGGGCGGGGCGGGAGGCCCCCGGCACCGTGTACCGCTGCTGGCACGAGGCCGAGGACGCCCGCGCCGCCCGCTTCCCCACCCCCGAGATCGCCCTCGCCGACCTCACCTCGTTCGCTCTCCAGGCCGCCTGCTGGGGCGACCCGGACGCCACCGGCCTCGCTCTGCCCGACGCCCCGCCCGCGGGGGCGATGGCCGCGGCCCGGCAGACCCTCCAGGCCCTCGGCGCGGTGGACGCGGACGGCCGGGCGACTCCGCGCGGTGCGCGCCTCGCCCGCACCGGGCTGCACCCCCGGCTCGCCCGCGCCCTGGTCGACGGCGCGGCGACGGTCGGTGCGCGGCGAGCGGCCGAGGTGGTCGCGCTGCTCTCCGAGGAGCCGCCGCGTGCGCTCGGCGACGACCTCGGCGCGGTCTGGCGACTGGTCCGTTCCGCCAGCGATCCCTATGCCTCGCGCTGGCGCGAAGAGGTCCGCCGCCTGCTACGCGCCACCTCCGACGAACCCGCCACCGCCCTGCCCGACGCGACCGCCGCCGGACTCGTCGTCGCCCTCGCCTTCCCCGAACGGATCGCCCGCGCCCGGGTCGACAAGCCCGCCCCCGGCGAGCGCAGCCCGTACCTGATGGCCTCCGGCACCGCCGCCGAACTCGCCCCCGGCACCACCCTGGGCGCGCTGCCCTGGCTCGCCGTCGCGGTCGCCGACCGGCCGGCGGGCTCACACTCCGCCCGCGTCCTGCACGCCGCCGCGCTCGACGAGGACATCGCCCGCCAGGCCGGCGCCCCCCTCCTCACTGCGCGCGAGGAGGTGCACTGGGACGCCCGGCGAGGTGAAGTCGTCTCCCGGCAGGTGGAATCCCTCGGCGCGATCGAACTCGCAGAGAAGCCACTCAACCGCGCCGCCCCCCTGCTCGTCCGGGCCGCACTCCTCGAAGGCCTCACCCGCGAAGGCGTTTCCGCGCTACTCACCTGGCCCTCCCCCGGCCTGCGCGAGCGCCTCGCCTTCCTCCACACCGCCCTCGGCGACCCGTGGCCGGACGTCTCCGACGCCGCGTTGTTGGCGCGTGCCGAAGAATGGCTGGAGCCCGAACTCTCCCGCGCCCGCCGCCGATCCGACCTCGCGCGGATCGACACCACAGCGGCCCTGCAGCGTCTGCTCCCCTGGGCCACCGGCGAGGCCGGCCGACTGGACGAACTCGCCCCCGAACGGATCACCGTCCCCAGTGGCTCGAAGATACGAGTCGACTACAGCACCGAACGCCCGGTGCTGGCAGTCAAGTTGCAGGAACTCTTCGGCTGGGCAGCTGCCCCGGCGCTGGCCGGCGGCCGCGTCCCCCTCACCGTCCACCTGCTCTCCCCCGCCGGCCGCCCCGCCGCCGTCACCGGCGACCTGGCGTCGTTCTGGCGCGAGGGCTACCGCGCCGTCCGCGCCGATCTCAGAGGCCGCTACCCCCGCCACCCCTGGCCCGAGGACCCGACAACGGCGGAACCCACCCGCCGCGCCAACGCCCGTAAGTGACGCCCTGGTAGTGCTTTGTCACGCGTTGCGTGGCGTCTGACCGGCGGTCCTTGTCGAAACCAGGCGGCCGACCACCGTCGCTGCCGCGCCGGACCCGGTTGGCGGCATGCTCGGTACTGACTGCTGAATGCGGAGGACCCGCGGGCCGGCCGCAACCGGCCCCCACGCGGGGCCGGGTCAGTGCGTGAGGTGTTGCCCGCCGAGGAGCCGAAGGCCCTGTTCCAGTGCGCTGCGCTGAGTGTCGCTCAGGTCCGCCATCAGTTCGTCGTCCAGGCTCCGGGCGGCGTCAGCACAACGCGAGAGCAGGGCGCGGCCTTCGGGGGTGAGGTTGAGGACCTGCCGGCGGCGGTCCTGTGGGTCTCGGATGCGCTCCAGGGCGCCGAGCTCCTGGAGCTGGTCGGCGAGGGCGACGACCAGGCTCGGGGCGACGCCGAGTCGCCTGGCCAGGTCCTGCTGGGACGCGGCCGGTCCCGCGTCGAGTGCGGCCAACAGGCCGGCGTGCTTGGGCTTGAGGCCCAGGGCCTCGACCCGCGCCGCGAACCGGTCGGCGGCCACGGCACCGAGCGTCCCCAGGTTGAAGACGATCGTGGCCCGCAGCTCCGCTGCTCCCTTGACATCACTCATGCACAGAATGATACCGTCCCATTATCGTTCACAGCTCGAATGATTCACGGGGGGATTCAATGGACTTCCTGCTCGTCGCCAACGCCGTGGCGGCGCTCATCAGTGCCGGTTCGAGTGTCGCGGGGGTGCTGCGCCCCGGTCTCGCGCTGCCGGCGGGGGAGCCGGTCAACGCCGGGACCGACCTCTACGCCCGCGCCTACGCGGTCCGGGCCGTCCCGCTCGGGCTGGCCACCGCACTACTCCTGCTGACCGGCGCGTCCCACGGTGCCGCGTGGCCGATGCTGCTGGTCGCGGGACTGGCCCAGGTCAGCGACTCCGCGATCGGCGCCCGGTACCGCAACCGCGGCATGGCTTTCGGCGCCGGCGCCTTCGCCGTCCTCCACCTCGCCTCAGCCGCCTGGATCGCCCGATGACCGCCGGGACGGTCCTCGCGGCCGCGAGCGCGACCCTCGCGTTCCTGCTGGAGATGTCCGTCTACGTCTCCGCGGGCTACTGGGGCTTCACCCGAACCGCCCGCCTGCCCCTGCGCCTCGCGCTGGCCACCGGCGCGGTGGCGCTCCTGATCGTGGTCTGGGGGCAGTTCGGCTCGCCGACCGCGACGCATCCGCTCCACGGCCCGGCCCGCGCGGTCCTGGAACTCGTCTGGTTCGGCGCGGGCGACCTGGCGCTGCTCGCCGCCGGGGGCCGCCGCGCCGCGCTCTGGTTCACCGCGGCCTGGGCACTGTCCACCGCCCTTCAGGCCGCCATGGCCTGAAGGACGGGAGGCCCTGGGCGGCGGGCGACAACCGGGATCACCGAACTGATCGAGACCATCGGCCGGATCGGCCACCGCTGCACCATCGAGCTCTACGACCCGGACAGCGGCGAACTCCTTGCCGAACACTAGGCGTTGGCAGCGGCCGTCTGGTCAGCTCCTCAGCTGCCTTGCGCCGGAAGGTCGCCCTTGCGGACGGCGGTCACA
Organism: Kitasatospora sp. NPDC018058; assembly: GCF_044327205.1. Classification (NCBI taxonomy): domain Bacteria; kingdom Bacillati; phylum Actinomycetota; class Actinomycetes; order Kitasatosporales; family Streptomycetaceae; genus Kitasatospora; species Kitasatospora sp. NPDC018058. Next base: position 263,873 of record NZ_JBIRFA010000010.1, read on the forward strand.
AAGGCTTCCCAGACGGAGGCCGGGAAGACGAGGGCCGGGCCGTACGGGTCCTTGGAGTCACGCACGGGGACGAGGCCGGGGAATCCGGGGGCCACCTCGATGCAGTCGCCGCCGTTCGTACCGCTGTAGCTGCTCTTGCGCCAGCTGGCCGCGTTGAGCTCGTTGCTCATCATCTCTGAACCCTTCCAGCGCCTCGGCGATCAGCGCGAGCGACTCGCCCGCCGTGAGCGCATCGCCACGCAGCCGATCAGTGACGCCCAAGCAGCTACCTATGCGGCACCGGCGGCAGCGGGCAAGTCGATCCGGACCTGTTCACCAGCGCCGGGATCGAGTTGCGGCTGTCCGCAGTGCCGGAGACGGCGGCGTGGATGGGCGCCCGGACTGACACCCGACTTGCCATCAACTGGTGAACGAACTACTGGCGGGACTCCTGCCTGCCGGATCAGTGCGACCCGAAGGCCGACGCCAACTCGCCCTTGACGAACTGGCGCTGGAGATTGAGGCGCTTCAGACGTTGCCGAACTCACCAGAGCGGACAGCGGTAACGAACGAATGCCAGGCGTCCGCCTGGAAGACGAGAGCCGGGCCCTGGGGGTCCTTGGAGTCACGCACGGGGACGACGCCTGGCATGCTGTTGGATACCTCGATGCACTGCCCACCGTTGCTGCTGTAGCTGGACTTGAACCAGTCGAGGGTCATAGTTGCCTCCGTAGCTCGCGGATCATCGCCACCGAGTCCGCCTGTGAAAGGGCATGCGTTTGTAGCTGATAGTAGGCCGCCAAATCGGCCGTCACCGAGCCGGCATCCCGCTCCAAACGCCCTTGGTGCGCGCTCTCGGCGTAGGAGATCAGCGATCGGTCCGGCAAGGTCAGAATGGACACCGGAAGGTCGAACGCCCTGTCCTCGCCGAGCAGGTACGGGGCAAGCTGGAGCCTTACGGTGGGCTCGCCGGCGAATTCGACGCGATGGTCGAGCTGAGCCGCCATCACAGCGCCCCCACCCACAATCCGACGAATGCAACTCTCATCCATGACCACGTGGACCAAGGGCGGCGATTCCCTCCTGCGTCCAGCCTCGCTGCTCGCGCGACGTGCGGAGGAATGCCCCGAACTCAGCCGCAGGAGAGGCCTGAGGGTCAAGTTCCCGCTTGTTCATGGCGATTCGCCCTACCAATCAAACGGCTTGGACAAGTTGAACAGATCTGAAGCCTAGAGGGCAGTGAGCACCCTGGGTAGTCGCAGCGCTACGTATATGAGTGACGCTGTGGATGGCGCGATTGCGCACTACCTCCGCGCTCCCCAATCCGCCCCCCTGAGGAACTTCGCCATGCTCAAAACCTGTTGCCGCCCCCGCACGTTCGCCGCGCGACTCGGCTCCCGCACGGACTCGACGCCGCTCGCGCGCCACCTCCTCCGCGCGTACCTCTCCGCCCTCCCCGCCGGCGACCGCTACTCCGACGTCGCCGAACTCCTCCTCGGCGAGCTCTTCGCCAACGCCGTCCAGCACTCCGAGGCGCCCGCCGACCGCCTCATCGAGATCCGCTTCGCTCTCATCGGCGACCGCCTGCGCCTCGAAGTCCACGACGCCAGCAGCGGCCGCCCCACCCTCCGCTCGCCCTCGCCCTCCGACGAGCACGGCCGTGGCCTCTTCCTGGTCAACGAGCTGGCCGAGCGCTGGGGTTGCTGCCCCCGATCCGGCGGAATCGGGAAGTTCGTCTGGGCCCTCATCGCCCCCCTCCCCGGTCGCCATCCTCACCGCCATCTGAACAGGACCCCCATGCGACTCGCCCTTACCGCCCGGCACCTGTTCGACACCGGCTCCACCCCCGCCGAGATGTACGCCAACCTCGCCCGCCGGACCCGCCAGCCCCTCCGCTCGGCCCGCGCCGTCTGCGCGGCCCTCGCGATCCCGGCCACCGAAGCCACCCGTCGCCTCAACGACTGCTACGACGCCCTGCTCGCCGACCCCCGCCCCCACTCCGAGGCCGACACCGGCGAACTCCTCGAAGCCCTCGGCGTGTTCGACGTCCCCAAGCAGCTCGACGCCCGCGACCAGACCATCGTCGACCCATGCAGTGCCGCGCATCACTCCCGGCCGGTGACGGGCCGGCTTCGCGGTCCCCGTGGTCAGGGTCGTGGAGGCGACCAGCTTGCGGATACCGTTGAGCGCGTCGGCCATCGGGCCGGTCCGGTGCGGCCAGACGGCGGCGAACGTCTCGTAGGTCACGCGTCCCATCAGCAGCGTGTCGGCCCCGCCGCCGCTACATCTCCACCGTCATCCAGCCCCAGGGACTCCAACTGCGCCGACTGCTCATCGCAGAAGCCAGCCGCTTCCCCGAAGTGGCCCGTGACTACTACCGGCGGGCGCCCGAGCGCACCATCAGCGCCCTTGCCGACTGCTTCCAGCACCTCGCCGGGCGAGGGCTGCTGCGGATCGACGATCCGCTACTCGCCGCCAGCCACTTCGCCTGGCTCATCCTGGCCATCCCAATGGACCACGCCATGTTCCACGGCTACGGCGGGACCCGGCCCGCCGCCGACCTCGAACGCCTCGCGGACGAAGGCGTCCGCGTATTCCTGGCCGCCTACCGCTGATGCCAGCCGCCAGGCCTGCGCGATGATCCATCCGTCGGCTCTCGCTTCGCATCCGCCGCCCCCGCACCCTCCCGGTGCCGCTGCGGGCTGACTCCCCGTACGCGCTTGAACGCCGCACTGAAAGCGAAGGGGGTGCTGTACCCGACCTTGCGGGCCACCGCCGCGACGGTGGCGTCCGGTTCGCGCAGAAGGTCGGCCGCCAGGGCCAGCCGCCAGCTGGTCAGGTAGGACATGGGTGGTTCGCCGACGAGTTCGGTGAAGCGGCGGCCGAGTGCCGCGCGGGAGACCCCGGTCTGCGCGGCGAGCGACGCCACCGTCCAGGGGTAGGCCGGGTTGTCGTGCAGGAGGTTCAGGGCCAGCCCGACAACCGGGTCGCTCCGGGCGGCGTACCAGCCGGGCGCGCCGACCTCCGGTCGGGAGAGCCAGGCCCGCAGTACCGCGATGAGCAGCAGGTCCAGGAGGCGGTCGAGGACGATCTCCTGGCCGGGCTGGTCGAGGACGACCTCCTCGGACAGCAGTGCGGGCAGCGAGCTGTGCCAGGCGTCCCTCGGCAGGTGCAGGACGTGCGGCAGGGCGGTCAGCAGGCGGCGGCTGACCTCGCCGCCCATCTGGTAGGTGCCGCTGATGAGTACGGCGGAGCCTTGGGGGTCGTGGCCCCAGGTGCGGACGCCGAGGTCCATCTCGTCGCACAGTTCGCCGTTCGGGCCGGTGGAGACCTGGCCGGGCTGGATGACGATGCGGGGCGCGGTGGCGGGGTCGTCGGCGACGGTGTACGGCTCCGGGCCGCGTACCACCGCGATGTCGCCGGGCCGTAGGCGCACGGCCGGTTCGGCGTCGGGCACCACCCATGCCCCACCGCTGACCAGGTACATCAGCGTCAACGGCGCGCGGTCGGCGATCCGCAGCGACCAGGGCGGGCTGAGGATCGAGCGCAGCAGGAAGGCGCCGCGGGCGCGAGGGCCGTCCAGCAGGGTCGCCAGTGGATCCATGCGCTCAGCCTAGGAGTGGACGATCGCGTATGGCGATGAGCTTTTCGCCGATGGTCCGGCACCGGGCCGTGCGGCTGTACTGACAGGCATGACACCGGATCCGCGAGCCACCGTCCCCCTTTACCCGCACACGCGCCACCAGGAAGGCCCACACACGAGGAACACGGACACGATCGCCACGGCGCGCACAGAGGACCACCCGCACCACCGGGCGCCTGGACTCCTGTCCCAGGGGCTTCAGGGGTGTCCACCGCAGTGGGGCACTCCCGCCGCCCGGAATCCGACAGCTCAACCGCGAAAAGCCTGGGGAGTATCCGTGAACGGTGACATCCGCGGCATCGTTCTGCTCGCCGCGACGGTCCTCACCGGTTTGATGGCCGGGATCTACTTCGCGTTCTCCGTCGCGGTGATGCCAGGGCTCGGGCAGTCGGACGACCGTACGTTCGTCGAGGCGATGCAGCGCATCAACGTGGCGATCCAGAACGGCTGGTTCGGCCTGGCCTTCGGCGGTGCGCTGGTGCTCGGCCTGGTCGCCGCGTTCCAGCATCGGCACGGTGAGGGCCGCCCCGCCCTTCCGTGGATCGTCGCCGGAGTCGTGCTCTATGTGATCTCTCTGCTGATCACGATGGGCCTTAGTGTGCCGCTCAACAATCAGTTGGCGGCGGCCGGCTCCCCGGGCAGTATCCACGATCTCGCCGCCGTTCGTGCGCGGTTCGAGGCGACGTGGGTGCACTGGAACGTTGCTCGCACCCTGGTGACCACCGCATCGCTGATCTGCCTCGTCTGGGCGATACGTGTCGCCCGCGGTGTGGGCCGGGCGTGAGTGGCGTAGGACCGGGGGCTACGGAGGCCTACCCCGGCCTCGGGACTGGTCTCCGCCTGCCGTCACGGCCTATGCGAGCCAAGCCGTGGGGCTGTTCTGCATCGCTGCCGACGCCGCGCACGGTCCCCAGGTCGCGTACGACGGACTCCCGCTGGTCGGGAGGAACCTGTCGGAGCTGGAGAGCGACGCCATCGCGTATGCCGAGGCAATGGACTTGCACTTTCGCTACACGCGAGAGTCTCCGCGTCAGTGCGGCGTGGGGGTGGCGAGCGACTGCCCCGGGCGCAGGATCGGGGTGCCGGTCTGGACCGGGCCGCAGACCATGACCTGGGCCTCCCCACGCGGGTAGCAGTCGCCCGAGCCGGGTTGCGGCTTGGTCGTGCACGCGGTGCAGGGAACGGGCGCGACGTCATGGGGATCCGATGCAGCCGGCGCAGGAGCCGCCGGGACCTTGGGCTTGCCCGCGGGGGTTCCCTGGGACTTGGGCGCCGGAGTGTCCGCGGACTTCGCGGCCGGCTTGCGGACGGCGGCCGGGGCGCTGCTCCCAGGCTCGTCCGCCACGGGTTCGGCGGACGCCGGGGCCGGTTCCGCCGTCGCGGACGGGCTCGGCGACGGCGGCGCCTCGGTCGGCGTCGCCGTCTCGGTCGGCGAGGGCTGCGCCGTCGGACTCACCGTCGCGCTCGGCGTGACCGCCCCGGCCGCGGCCGACCCGCCCCCGCCGCCGGACAGCGCCCACACCGACCCGCCCACCACCAGCAGCAGCGCCGCCAGCGCGGCGGCCGGTATCGCGAGCCGGGGCCGTAGGAACCTCCGCAGCCCCGCCGTGCTTTCGTCTGCCTCAGTCATCGCCGCTCCCCCTGATCCGCGCCGCGCCCGCTGCGCGTCCGACCGGCAGATCGTAGCGGCGAGCCCGGACACTCCATGATCAACCCCGCCCTCACCCACTGCCGCACCCGCGCCGCCCACGCAACCCGCCCGTGAGCGCAGGAAGTCGGCCCCACCGACTTCCTGCGCTCGCCCACCGACCTCGCCACCGTGAACCACCCACTTCTACAGGCACGTTGACGTCGGTGAGCCGACCTGGCTCACGAAGGTGGTTCGCAACCGGTTCGTTGCAGCCGACCGCCGATCAACGGCAGTCGTGCCGGCAGCGGAGGGCTCTGCTCAAGGGTTGGTCATGATTTCCGGCTCCTGGAGCCCCATTCCGCCACCGCAACCGACTGGTGTCTCAACGGGAGCATCTGACATATGGCGGTTCTCGCACCAGCACGTCGGCTTCTCAGCCGAATTGTCGCTGGCACCGCGGCCCTTGTGGCCGTCATCGGTCTGACGCAAGGAATCTCCGCCCAACCCGCCCATGCCGACCCCGACCGCCCGTGGACGATGGTCGACTGACATCACCAATCTGACGACAGACACCTGCAGCTGGTCCGCAGGTCAGGCGTACGACAGCATGCTCAACTCCGTCCGGGCCGTTGCGGGCCACGCTCTGGGCAACAACTTCCCCGACGGAGTCACCAGTACCCAGTCCGGCCGGTACATCGAGGTCCGACTGATCGACAACACCGGTGGAGTCCCCCAGAACCGGCTGTCGCTCCTCCTGCGGACGAACAACCTGTACCTGGACGGCTTCATCAACTCCCACGGCCGGTTCGTATTCCACGGCACCGACATCGGAACCCTCCGGAGCGCGCTGCGGACCCAGTACCCGACCAGCAGCCCTGTCACCTTCACCGAGCTTCCGTGGAGTGAGAACTACACCCAGTTCTCCACCGACAACTGGCGCAGGAACACCCCGTTCACCGCTCTTCGCTCGCACGTGGACAGGCTCGTCGCCATGGGGACGTCTCCCGGCCTCGGAACACCTCAGGCGGCCGCCATCGGACAGGCGCTCACACAGCTGGTCGCCGCGACGTCGGAGGCGGCCCGGTTCCAGTGGATCCAGCGCCGGATCGGGAACACGATCCGCAACGATGCTGGCCCTGGGCTCGGTTCCGCTGCCCTGACCCGAGCATCCTCGTACTCCAGATCAGCGCTCCGCCCGCCCGCCGGGTTGGCCCCCGGCGGGCGCACTCCCTGGATGACTGATGCCAAGGACTCGCCGGCATGCGTGACATGAAGGGAGAGAAGTCCACCGGACGCTACGGCAGCGGATCGGCATCGGGGTCGATGTCGATGGAAAGGACGATCTTGCCGCGGGTGCGCCCCGACTCGCTGGTGGCGTGGGCTTCGGCGGCGTGCTCCAGGGGATAGGTGCGGGCCAGGGACGCGCGCAGCAGGTCCTGGTCGACGAGGGTGGCCAGGTATCGCTGCCCATGGAATCCCCCTGGTGACCGACGCCGACGGGGACCGGGCCGCTCCCGATCGCCTCGCCATGGCGATCATCCTGGTCGCCGTGGGTATCGCTTGTGAATTATGTACCTGAAGGGTATTCAGGTAGCTCATGGATACCGACTCGCGCCGCAGCACCGCCGACCTACTCGCGACCTACCGCCGCAGCTGCCCCTCCCGCACAGTCGTCGAGGTCCTCGCCAACAAGTGGTCCCTGGACCAGGAGTACTGACATGAGATTCGACGACCACCGGGTGGTCATCGCCGCCGCCGGCCGCGACTTCGGGCGCACCTTGGCCATTCGTCTCGCAGACCTCGGTGCCGAGGTCTTCCTCTCCGCGCGCACCTTGGCTGCCGCGGAGCGGGTCCGGGACGAGATCCGCGACCGAGGGCACCAGCGCGTCCACGCCTTCGCCTGCGACCTGACGGACCCCGCCTCGATCCGCGGCTTCGCCGCCGGCGTCGGCCGGCACACCGACCACATCGACGTGCTGATCAACAACGGCTCCCGCTACCTCGAAGGCCCGGACCTCCGATCCGCCTCCGATGCCGATGTCATCGACACGATCGCCTCCGGCGCCACCGGCACCGTCCTGACCGTGAAGAACTTCCTCCCCCTCCTGCTCAACTCGGACAAGCCGGATGTGGTGACCATGGTCTCCGCCTGCGGAACCGCGGGGCATCACCGGTCAGACGCGCACGACGCCTTCTACGCGGCCAAGAGCGCCCAGGCAGGGTTCGTCGACATCCTCTCCAAGCGCCTGCGGCCCCAGGGAGTTCGGGTGATCTCCCTCTACCCGCCCGACTTCGACAACCCCGACCCTCTCGCCGAGGAGTGGGAGACCACACCGCGCGGGGCCGAGGATGCCCTCACCGCACAGTCCCTCGTCGACTGTGTCCTGTTCGCGGTCGGCCAGCCCCGCGACTGCTTCATCAAGGCCTTCCACTTCGAGCAGGTCTGAGGCGCGTACCCCACGGTCCCCGCCGGTCCCGCCGGGCCCACCGGCCTGAGCGGGCAGGCCAGTCAGCGCAGTCGGCCAGGCCGCGCCGGCAGGCCTCCAACGCCTGCCCCACCGTTCCCCGGTCGTCGCCGTCCGCCGGGTCGAGCAGCTCGCCGGCGGCGATCAGGGCCGTCCAGAACTCCGCGGGCCGTCCACGGCCGGCCCGCGGGCCGAAGCGTGTGAGCGACCGGAAGACCCGCGCCAACTCGCCCTTGACGAAGGCGCGCTGGAGGTTGTGGAAGTAACCGCCGCCGAGACCACCCTGGGCCCGCAGCGCCGCCCGCAGGTGCTCGGCGATCACCTCCTCCCGCGCGTCGAGGCGCTTCGGGACGTCGAACACCCCCATCTCCACCAGGACTTCGGCGTACAGGTCCTCCTCGCCCGGCCGGAACTCGGACGCCACCTGCGGCTCACCGCCCAACCGCTGCCGCAGCTCCGGTTCCTCGATCCCCAGCGCCGACCCGACCGCCAGCGCGGCGTCCACCCACTGCGGCGCCCGTACGGCGAGGTCGCCGCAGACCATCGCCGGCGACGACCCGGAGCGCAAGCGCTCCCTGGCCTCCTCCAACAAAGCCGAACCCCGATCCGTCGTCAGTGGGTGCGGGTGGGCGGCGTGGGGGTGCCGATGGACTGACCCGGGCGCAGGATCGGAGTGCCGGTCTGGACGGGGCTGCAGGTCAGGACCTTGCCCGCCGCGTCATGGATGCAGGTCGCATCCGGGTCCGGCCCCTGCCGCTTGGTCGGGCAGTCGCCGTCGGCGCACGCCATCGGCCGTTCGTTGTTCGGGGCGTCGCCGGAGGGGGCCTTGGGCTTCGCGGCCGCACCACCGCTCTGCGGCTTGCCGACGGGGGCGGGAGCGGAGGCCGCCGGGGCTGCCGGGGCCTTGGTGGCGGGCTTGCGGGTCGCGGTCGGGGCGTCGCTGCCGGGCTCCTCCGCCGCGGGCCCGGCGGGAGCGGGCTCGGAGGGCGCCGCGGTCGGCTCCGGCGTCGCGGACAGGCTCGACGCCGGGGTCTCAGTGGGCGTCGCACTCGGCGCCGCCGTCGGCGAGGGCTCTGCCGTCGGGCTCACCGGCGCACTCGGTGTGACCACCGCGGCGGGAGCCGGATCACCGCCCCCGCCGCCGCACGACGCCCACACCGACCCACCGGCCAGCACCAGCGCCGCCAACGCGGCCGCGCCCACCATCCGGGGCCGCGGGAGCCCCCGCCGCCCCGCCGTGCTCTCGTCCATCTCCGTCATCTCGCTCATTAGAGGACCATCCCTTCTGCAGCCCTCTTCGGTAGGGTTGTGACCTCTCGGTCCCGGTGGGTGCATGGCCAGTCGCGCGAGCCGTTCG
>NZ_JBIRFA010000011.1:0-246615 GCF_044327205.1 Kitasatospora sp. NPDC018058
GTCTGGAAACCGGTGCCCTCCGCACCGATCATCCGGTCCGCCGGGATCCGCACATTGTCGAAGTACACCTCACGCGTCGGCGAGCCCTTGATACCGAGCTTCTTCTCCGGCGCGCCGAAGGACACACCCTCGTCGCCCTTCTCCACCACGAACGCCGAAATGCCCTTCGAGCGCTTCTCCGGGTCGGTCACCGCCATCACGGTGTAGAACTCCGACACACCCGCGTTGGTGATCCACCGCTTCACACCGTTCAGCACCCAGAAGTCACCGTCACGCACCGCCCGGGTCTTCATCCCCGCCGCGTCCGAACCCGCCTCCGGCTCCGACAGGCAGTACGAGAACATCCCCTCACCCCGCGCCAGCGCCCCCAGGTACTTCGCCTTCAGCTCCTCCGAGCCCGACAGCTGCACCGGCAGCGAGCCCAGCTTGTTCACCGCCGGGATCAGCGAGGACGAGCCGCACACCCGCGCGACCTCCTCGATCACGATCACCGTCGCCAGCGCGTCCGCCCCCGCACCGCCGTACTCCTCCGGCACGTGCACCGCGTGCAGGTCATTGCCCCGCAGCGCGTCCAGCGCCTCCTGCGGGAACCGCCCCTGCTCGTCCACCTCCGCCGCGAACGGCGCGATCTTCGCCTCGGCCAGCGAACGCACCGCCTCGCGAAGCATCTCGTGCTCCTCGGAGATACGGAAGAGATCGAAGTCAGCGCTGCCCGCCATGATGCCTGCCTCGTGGTCCAGTGACCGAAGTCTGATCGACGTCGAATCCGGGGTTAACTACCGTTCAGTAGAGATCCTAGGGCTCCGACCTGCGGCTGCCTAGCGCCCTCCGGAGGCGGGCGATCCCTGCCGGCCCCGGCCGGGCGGATAGCATCAGGGCACCTCTACTGGTCGAACCCGCAACTCAAGGGGAACCCGTGACCCTGCGCATCTCCGTGATCGGCACCGGCTACCTCGGCGCCACGCATGCCGCCGCGATGGCGGAGTTCGGCTTCGAGGTGCTGGGCCTGGACATCGATCCCGACAAGATCGCCACGCTCACCGCCGGCCGTGTCCCGATGTACGAGCCGGGACTGTCCGAGCTGCTGCTCAAGCACGTGGCCGGGCACGAGGGCTCGACGGGGCGGCTGCGCTTCACCACCTCCGCCAAGGAGGCCGCGGAGTTCGGCGACGTGCACTTCATCTGCGTCAACACCCCGCAGCGCAAGGGCGAGTTCGCCGCCGACATGTCGTACGTGGACACCGCGATCGAGGACCTGGCGCCGCACCTGACCCGCCCGGCCCTGGTGGTCGGCAAGTCCACCGTCCCGGTCGGCTCGGCGGCCCGGCTGGCCGAGCGGCTGGCCGCGCTGGCACCGGTCGGCGAGGGCGCCGAACTCGCCTGGAACCCGGAGTTCCTGCGCGAGGGCTTCGCCGTCCAGGACACCCTGCGGCCGGACCGGATCGTGGTCGGCGCCCAGAGCGAGCGGGCCGAGCGGCTGCTGCGCGAGGTGTACGCCGAGCCGATCGCGGCCGGCGTGCCGTTCCTGGTCACCGACTTCGCGACCGCCGAGCTGGTCAAGGCCGCCGCCAACTCCTTCCTGGCCACCAAGATCTCCTTCATCAACGCGATGGCCGAGGTCTGCGAGGCGGCCGGCGCGGACGTCACCCAGCTCAGCAAGGCGCTCTCCTACGACGAGCGGATCGGCGGCAAGTTCCTCAACTCCGGTCTCGGCTTCGGCGGCGGCTGCCTGCCCAAGGACATCCGGGCGTTCATGGCCCGGGCCGGCGAACTCGGCGCCGACCAGGCGCTGACCTTCCTGCGCGAGGTCGACTCGATCAACATGCGGCGCCGCTCCCGGATGGTCGAGCTGGCCCGCGAGCAGTGCGGCGGCGGATTCCTGGGCCGCCGGGTCGCCGTCCTCGGCGCCGCCTTCAAGCCCAACTCGGACGACATCCGGGACTCCCCCGCCCTCAACGTGGCCGCCCAGATCCAGCTCCAGGGCGCCCAGGTCACCGTCTACGACCCGAAGGCCGTGGACAACGCCCGCAAGATGTTCCCCTCACTCGCCTACGCCGGCTCCGCCCTGGAGGCGGCCGAGGGCGCCCACGTCGTCCTCCACCTCACCGAGTGGGCCGAGTTCCGCGAGCTGGACCCGGCCGAGCTCGGCGCCGTCGTCGCCGAACGCCGCCTCCTCGACGGCCGCAACGTCCTGGACGCCGAAGCCTGGCGCGCCGCCGGCTGGACCTACCGCGCCCTGGGCCGCCCCAGCTGACACCCCGGCCCCGAGCCGAGCGCGCCCGCCCCCAGGACATCCCGGGGCGGGCGCTTCCGTGCCGCGAGGACAATATTTGAACCCGTTCAAGACGTGTGCGAGGATCTGCGCACGCGCTGTCCGTGCTGATCGGGAACGACCGGGGGGTCCTTCATGCACGTCGAACGTCGGGACAGATGGCTCACCCGGCTGTCCGTCTCCTTCCTGGCCGTCGCCCTGATCACGGCCGTCGCCTACTTCGGTTTCTGCGCGCTCACCTCGGGCGAGGTCGGCAAGCCCTCCGCGGTCAGCTGCTCGGACGTCATGAAGTTCGCCGGCGCCTCGATGCCCGCGCAGGCCACCGGGGCCAGCTGCACGGACACCGGCGGCTGGATGGACCGGGGGTACACGGCCGAGTTCACGATGCCCCAAACCGACCTGGCGCAGCGGCTGACGACGGCCTTCCCGCGCGTGCGGCTGACCGGGGACCGCGCCGAAGGCCTGGACTTCGCCAACAGCCAGGAGACCAACGAGGCCCGGCCGAGCGGGCAGGCCATGTTCCTGGAGTTGAAGGCCACCTACACCGCCGGGAGCACCGCTCGCGTCACGCTTGAGGCGTTCAACTCCTGAGCCCGCAGAGGCCGAGGAATCCCGGACCCGCGGTCGTCGTTGAGAGCGGCATGACGAGCTACGGCGACGAAGCGACGGTCCGCGAGATCCTCACCGGCACCGGAGACACCTGGGCCGTGGTCGGCCTCTCCACCAACACCGCCAGGGCCGCCTACAGGGTGGCCCGGGTCCTGCAGCGCTACGGCAAGCGGATCGTGCCGGTGCACCCGAAGGCCGAGACGGTGCTCGGCGAGCCCGGGTACGCCTCACTCGCCGAAATTCCGTTCCCGGTCGACGTCGTCGACGTGTTCGTGAACAGCGCGCTGGCCGGGGAGGTGGCCGACCAGGCGGTGGCGGTCGGGGCGAAGGCGGTCTGGTTCCAGCTCGGGGTGGTCGACGAGGCCGCGTACGAGCGCACTCGGGCCGCAGGGGTCTCGATGGTGATGGACAGGTGCCCGGCCATCGAGATCCCCCGGCTCGGCTAGGAACGCGGGCTCAGCCGTCCAGCTGGGCGATGGTGGCGATGGACGGGCGGCGGGTGGTGCGCAGCGTCGCGGCGACCGCTTCGGCGTCGCGCAGGACGCGGACGGCGTTGTGCCAGGTGAGCTTGGCGAGGTCCGCCTCCGACCAGTGGCGGCCGAGGAGTTCGGCGACCAGGTTGGGGTAGCCGGCCACCGAGTCGAGGCCGTCCGGCAGGAAGGCGGTGCCGTCGAAGTCGCCGCCGATGCCGATGTGGTCGATACCGGCCACCTCGCGCATGTGGTCGAGGTGGTCGGCGACGGTGGCCGGGGTGGCGATCGGGCGCGGGTTGGCGGCCTCGAAGGCGCGCTGGCGCTCCATCGCGGGCGGGGTGGTGTCCAGCGGGTGGAAGCCGTGGGCGCGCATGTTCTCGTCGGCGGCCAGGGTCCACTCGATGGCGGCGGGCAGGATGAACTTGGGGACGAAGGTCGCCATCGCCACACCGCCGTTGGCGGGCAGCTGGGCGAGCACGTCGTCCGGGATGTTGCGCGGGTGGTCGCAGACCGTCCGCGAGGAGGAGTGCGAGAAGACGACGGGCGCCTCGGTGACCCGCAGGGCGTCCCGCATGGTGTCGGCGGAGACGTGCGAGAGGTCGACCAGCATGCCGAGCCGGTTCATCTCCCGGACGACCTCCTCGCCGAACCGGGTCAGCCCGCCGGCCACCGGCTTGTCGGTCGCGGAGTCCGCCCACGGCACGTTGTCGTTGTGGGTGAGCGTCAGGTAGCGCACCCCGAGCTCGTACAGGGCGCGCAGGGTGGCCAGCGAGCAGTCGATGGAGTGGCCGCCCTCGGCGCCCATCAGCGAGGCGATCCGGCCCTCGGCGCGGGCGGCCTCCATGTCGGCGGCGGTACGGGCCAGGCGCAGCCGGTCGGGGTAGCGCTCGACCAGGGCGTGGACGAAGTCGACCTGCTCCAGGGTGGCGCTCACCGCGTGGTCGCCGGCCAGCGAGGCGGGGACGTAGACGGACCAGAACTGCGCGCCGACGCCGCCCTCCGCGAGGCGGGCGAGGTCGGTGTGCAGGCGGTCGCTCTGGTCGGCGGCGAGGTCGAGCGCGCCGAGGTCGTACCCGGCCTGCTCGCGCATCGCCCAGGGGAGGTCGTTGTGACCGTCCACCACGGGGGCGGTGCGGAGCAGGGCCCGGGCGCGGTCCAGCGGGGTGGGGGAGTCCGTCTGAGGAGTCATACGGGCTGTTCTACCCCACCCCCACCAGCGGGGTTACTTGCCGAAACCGAAGGAGGTGGATCCGGCCACCTTGGCCCGGAGCTTCTTGCCCTTCTCGGTGGCCTGGCTGTTCAGCTCGGCCTGGAAGTCGGTCATCTTCTCGGCGAGGTCGGTGTCGAAGGCGGCGAGCATCCGGACCGCGAGCAGGCCCGCGTTGCGCGCGCCGGCCACCGAGACGGTGGCCACCGGAACGCCGGCCGGCATCTGGACGATCGACAACAGGCTGTCCATGCCGTCCAGGTAGCGCAGCGGCACCGGCACGCCGATGACCGGCAGCGGGGTGACGGAGGCCAGCATGCCCGGCAGGTGGGCCGCGCCGCCGGCGCCGGCGATGATCGCCTTCAGACCGCGCTTGTGGGCGTTCTCGCCGTACGCGACCATCTCGCGGGGCATCCGGTGGGCCGAGACGACGTCCACCTCGTAGGGGATCTCGAACTCGTCCAGGGCCTGGGCGGCGGCCTCCATGACCGGCCAGTCGGAGTCCGAGCCCATCACGATGCCAACAACCGGGGATGTCATTCGGTGATCGTTCCTCGCAGGTAGGCGGCCGCATGGCGGGCGCGCTCGCGGACGTCGTCGAGGTCGTCCCCGAAGACGTTGACGTGGCCGACCTTGCGGCCGGGCTTCACGTCCTTCCCGTACATGTGGATCCGCAGCCCGGGGTCGCGGGCCATGCAGTGCAGGAAGGCGTGGTACATGTCCGGGTAGTCGCCGCCGAGGACGTTGACCATGACGGTCCACTTGGCGCGCGGCCGGGGGTCGCCGAGCGGGAGGTCGAGGACGGCCCGCAGGTGGTTCTCGAACTGCGAGGTGACCGCGCCGTCCTGGGTCCAGTGCCCGGAGTTGTGCGGGCGCATGGCCAGTTCGTTGACCAGGATGCGGCCGTCCCGGGTCTGGAACAGCTCGACGGCCAGGTGGCCGACGATGCCGAGCTCGCCGGCGATCCGCAGGGCGAGCTGCTGGGCCTCGTCGGAGAGGGCGGGGTCGAGGTCCGGCGCGGGGGCGGTGACCTCGGCGCAGACGCCGTTCTCCTGGACGCTCTCGACCACCGGGTAGGCGACGGCCTGGCCGCTGGGCGAGCGGACCACGTTGGCGGCCAGCTCGCGGACGAAGTCGACCTTCTCCTCGGCCAGCACGGGGACGCCGGCCAGGAACGGCGCCTGCGCTTCCTGCTCGTCGTCGACGACCCAGACGCCCTTGCCGTCGTAGCCGCCGCGGACGGTCTTCAGCACGACGGGGTAGCCGGAGCCCTCGTCGGCGAAGGCGGTCACGTCGGCCGGGTCGGCGACGATCCGGTGCCGGGGGCAGGGCACGTCGATGGAGTCGAGCTTGGCCCGCATCACGCCCTTGTCCTGGGCGTTGACCAGCGCGTCCGGACCGGGGCGGACGGCGGTGCCGTCGGCCTCCAGGGCCCGCAGGTGCTCGGTCGGCACGTGCTCGTGGTCGAAGGTGATGACGTCGCACCCGGCCGCGAAGCGGCGCAGGGTGTCGAGGTCGCGGTAGTCACCGAGGACGACCTCGGAGACCACCTGCGAGGCGGAGTCCTGCGGCGTGTCGGCGAGGAGCTTGAACCTGACCCCGAGCGGGATGCCCGCCTGGTGTGCCATGCGGGCCAGCTGCCCGCCACCGATCATGCCCACCACTGGAAAATTCACATTGCCCGGGGAAGTCACGCGGCCCAGGATATCCGGGCCGGTGGGGGGCCATTGAGCCGCGGTGGGGCCGTGAGTAGTGGACGCGCGTAGATGTCAACCCCCGTCCCGGACGGCTGAGCCGTTCGGTGGAAGCAGGTAGCCTGGGCGGCTAGGTCCTCGTCCGCGCGGTCGGATCATGTGCGTGCACGCAGGGCTCAAGGGGTGGTCGCGTCCCAGCGATCCGTCCTTTCGACCCACGTACACATGGAGGCCACCCGGTATGGCGACGACCGCAGCTTCGCACCCCTCGCTCATGCAGAAACTGCGTGGGCTCAGGGTTGAGGCGGTGAAGTTCGGCATCGTCGGCCTGACCGGCGTGGTCGTCAACGCCGGCGTCTTCTGGGTCTGCCTGAAGGCGACCGGTCCGGTCAACTCCCTCTCGGGCTACATCGCCACCAGCGTCGCGATCGGCACCAACTACCTCGGCTACCGCTACTGGCTCTACCGCGACCGGGACGCGGCCTCGCGCAAGCGCGAGATCACCCTCTTCCTGATCTTCAGCGCCATCGGCATGCTGATCGAGAACGGCATCAACGCCTTCTCGGTGCACGTGCTCGGCTATCACTCGGCCACCAGCCAGCTGATCGCCAAGAACGTGATCGGCCTGATCGCCGGTACGGCTTTCCGGTTCTTCTCCTACCGGACGTGGGTCTTCAAGGCGCTGCCGGAGACCGGGCAGGACGGCGACGCCGCCAGCGGCCAGGAGCTCGCCGCCCAGGCCGAGCTGATACTGGCCGCCGAGCAGGTCCGTTACGCCAAGGCCGAGTAGGCCCCCCGCCTGAAGGCCCGATGGGCCCCCGCCTGCCGGGCCCGCCTCCACCGGAGGACAGCGGCCGCCGATCACGGCCGGTGCGGACGATCGAGGCCGAGCGGGGCCCAGGAGGATCGCCACGGCTGCCCCGAGCCTGACTAGTCCTCGTGACTGCGGCCCAGGAAGAGCGCGAACACCGCGGGCTTCAGCGAGAGCAGTTCCAGCCGACCGCCGTCCGCCTCCGCGAGGTCGCGGGCGACGGCCAGGCCGATGCCGGTGGAGTTGCGGCCGCTGACCGCGCGTTCGAACACCCGGTTGCCGAGGTCGGCCGGCACCCCGGCGCCCTGGTCCTGCACCTCGACCACCACGGAGGTGCCGGAGGGCCGGACCCGCAGGGTGATCGTCCCGGCGCCGTGCATCAGCGAGTTCTCGATCAGGGTGGCGAGCACCTGGGCCACCGTCCCCGGGGTACCGACCGCGGTGACCCCGTGCAGGCCCTCCAGGGACAGCACCCGGCCCTGCTCGCGCAGTGTCGGGCCCCACTCCTCCACCTGCTGCTTGATCACCTCGTCCAGGTCGAAGGCGACGGCGGTGGGGCTGCGCGGGTCGCGCTGGGTGGTGAGCAGCCGCTGGACCACGTCGGTGAGCCGCTCGACCTGCTGGAGGGCGATGGTCGCCTCCTCCTTGACGGTCTCCGGCTCCTCGGCGAGGGCGGTGATCTCCTCCAGCCGCATGGACAGCGCGGTGAGCGGGGTGCGCAGCTGGTGCGAGGCGTCGGCGGCGAGCCGGCGCTCGGCGGTGAGCATCCGGGCGATCCGCTCGGCGCTGGTGTCCAGCACCTCGGCGACCCGGTCCAGTTCGGGCACGCCGTAGCGGCGGTCGCGCGGGCGCGGGTCGCCGGAGCCGAGCCGCTCGGCGGTCTCGGCGAGGTCGGTGAGCGGCCGGGCGAGCCGCTTGGCCTGCCAGACGGCGAGCGCGACGGCGGCCTGGACGGCGAGCAGCGCGACCACGCCGAGCAGCAGCAGCATGTTGGCGATCTCGTGGTCGACGTCCTCACGGGACTGCTCGACGGTGACGGTCTCGCCGCCGTTGATGCCGTGCTCGACGGCCTTCAGCAGGTGGTTCCCGGCCGGGCGGTCACCGGCCGAGACCACCTGCTGGCCGGGGATCTGCACCTCGACGTAGCTGCCCTCGGTGACCTGGCTCTCGAAGACGCGCCCTTCTCTGACCGACTCGCCCGCGGCGAGCCGGCTCTCCACCAGGGCGAGCACCCGGACGGCGGCCGCGTCCACCCGGTCCTGGGCCGAGCTGACGATGGTGCGCTTCTCGACCAGGGCGAGCGGCACGCAGAACACCACGACGACGACCAGGACGACGACCAGCAGCGAGTTGATCATCCGGCGTTTCACGCTGCTGCTCCCCGAGGTGTTCCGCTTCATCGGCCGACGCCCGGCCTCGATCTCCGTACGGGGCTAATTCTTCTCGAACCGGAACCCCACTCCGCGCACGGTGGCGATGTAGCGCGGGTTCGCCGCGTCGTCGCCGAGCTTCTTGCGGAGCCAGGAGATGTGCATGTCCAGGGTCTTGGTCGAGGTCCACCACGTGGTGTCCCAGACCTGTCGCATGATCTCCTCGCGGGTGACCACCCGGCCGGCGTCGCGGACCAGGACGCGCAGCAGCTCGAACTCCTTGGCGGAGAGGGTCAGCTCCTCCTCGCCGAGCCAGGCGCGGTGGGACTCGATGTCGATCTTCACCCCGTGCGCACCGGTGGTGAGCTGGTCCACGTTGCCGCGCCGGAGCAGGGCCCGGACGCGGGCGAGCAGTTCGGCCAGGCGGAAGGGCTTGGTGACGTAGTCGTCGGCACCGGCGTCCAGGCCGACCACGGTGTCCACCTCGTCCGCGCGGGCGGTGAGCACCAGGACGGGGCAGCTCTTGCCGTCGGCGCGCAGACGGCGGCAGACCTCAAGGCCGTCCATCTCGGGCAGGCCGAGGTCCAGGACGACGAGGTCGACCTCCTCGGTGAGGCCGGCGGCCAGTGCCGTCGGGCCGTCCTCGCGGACAAGCACCTCATAGCCCTCGCGTCGCAGGGCCCTGGCGAGCGGTTCGGAGATCGCCGGATCGTCCTCGGCGAGCAGCACACAGGTCATGTGGTGATGGTAGTCCGCCGGGGTATGCGCGTACGCCCTGTGAGGTAGTTCACAGAGCGTGATCGTTATACAGGGGCCATTCGGGGGTCAACGGAGCGTTGCCGACCGGCCGTTCGGCGAGAAATCCCCCTTTGGATCTTGAAACCCAAGGAAGAGATGCCTGTCTACCATGGATCAATCGGGCGGATCCGTTGCCAACTTTGTTATTAACCCGGCTGATTCACGGCGTTTGTCATCTGATAACGCCAAATATCGCCACGTAGAGTGGTTCAAGTCCACGTCCGCCGCCACCCCCCCAGGCGGACGCTGTCAGGCAAGGAACCACTACTCATGGCGTCTACGACCCTGGACTCCGGCCTCAAGTCGGCCACTCCCAGCGGCAAGACCTTCCTCGGGCACCCCCGCGGGCTCGCCACTCTCTTCATGAGCGAGATGTGGGAGCGCTTCAGCTACTACGGCATGCGCGCCCTGCTGGTGCTCTACATGACCGCCTCCCTCGCGGACGGCGGCCTCGGCATGAAGATGGCCGTCGCCACCGCCATCTACAGCGTCTACACGGCGATGGTCTACCTGCTCGCCCTCCCGGGCGGCTGGATCGCGGACCGCTTCCTCGGCGCCCGCAAGACCGTGGCGGTCGGCGGCACGATCATCATGATCGGCCACTTCCTGCTGGCCGTGCCGTTCAGCGGCTCGTTCTTCGCCGGCCTCGCCTTCATCGCGATCGGCTCCGGCCTGCTCAAGGCCAACATCTCCACGATGGTCGGCCACCTGTACGACGGCCCGAACGATCCGCGTCGCGACGGTGGCTTCACCGTCTTCTACATGGGCATCAACCTCGGCGCCTTCGCGGCCCCGCTGGTCATCGGCACCGTCGGCCAGAACGTCAGCTGGCACCTCGGCTTCGCCCTGGCCGGCGTCGGCATGGCCCTCGGCCTGGGCCAGTTCCTGCTCGGCACCCGCCACCTGAGCCCCAAGAGCGACGTCGTCGCCTCGCCGATCTCCGCGGACGAGAAGCGCTCGATCTTCATGAAGGCCGGCATCTGGCTGGGCATCGCGGCGGTCATCTACGGCGCGCTCGTCGCGAGCGGCTCCTTCACCATCGACTGGGTGCTCTGGCCGCTGTCCATCGCGGGCATCGCGATCCCGGTCTTCGTCTTCGCCAAGGTGAAGCGCGACAAGGACCTCGACGCCACCGAGCAGTCCCGGATGAGCGGCTACATCTGGTTCTTCGTCGCCGCCGCCGTGTTCTGGATGATCTACGACCAGTCCGGCTCGACGCTGAGCATCTTCGCGGACGACCACACCGCGTCCACGCTGTTCGGGTTCGACTTCCCGTCCAGCTGGTTCCAGTCGCTCAACCCGCTGTACATCATGGCGCTGGCCCCGGTCTTCGCCTGGTTCTGGGTCGCCCTGGCCCGCCGGTCGAAGAACCCCAGCACCACCACGAAGTTCGCCTTCGGTCTGCTGATGATCGGCGCCTCCTTCATCGTCATGATGCTGGCGATGGCCGCCGCCACCGGCGGCACCAAGGTCACCCCGCTGTGGCTGGCCATGGTCTACCTGGTCCAGACCGTCGGTGAGCTCACGCTCTCCCCCGTCGGCCTGTCCGTCACCACCAAGCTGGCGCCCACCAAGTACGCCAGCCAGATGATGGGTGTCTGGTTCCTCGCCGTCACCGCGGGCGACTGTGTCGCCGCCATCTTCCAGCTCGTGCTGGGTGACGACGTGGTCGGCAGCACCACGTACTTCGCCGTGCAGGGCGCCATGGCGATCGTCGCCGGTGTCGCGCTGTGGCTGTACCGCAAGCGGGTCGTCAAGCTCATGGGCGACGTGCACTGACGTCCGTCCCTCCCGCTCCGGGGCCGCCGTGGATTCCTGAGATCCACGGCGGCCCCGGTCGTTTCCCCCCTCGGATATTCCTCTCGACGGGGCCGGGCCGGGTGTGCCTAGAGTGCCCGGCATGACGACCGACTCGTTGCCCCGCCAGTTAGCCCGCACCCGGCAGTTCACCCTGGGCGTCCCCGTCCAGCCGGAGCCCACCGCCGACGGCACCACCGTGCTCTTCCTGCGCAGCCGCGGCGGCACCGACCGGCTCACCCGCCTCTGGGCGCTGGACACCGACAGCGGCGCGGAGCGGCTGATCGCCGACCCGGCCGCGCTGGGCTCCGCGACCGGCATCGCCTCGTACAGCACCGATGCCGACGGACGACTCGCCGCTTTCGCGCTGGACGGCGCACTGTGGCTCGCCGACACCTCCGACGGCACCGTCCGCACCGTCCCGACCACCGGTGAACCGGAGGAGCCGCGGCTCGACCCGACCGGCCACCGGATCGCGTACGTCAGCGGCGGCGCCCTGCGGGTGGTCGGCGTCGACGGTACGGACGACCGCGCGCTCGCCGAGCCCGAGGCCGAGGACGTCTCGTACGGCCTCGCCGAGTACGTCGCCGCCGAGGAGATGTACCGCACCCGCGGCCACTGGTGGTCCCCCGACGGCACCGCGCTGCTGGTCGCCCGGGTCGACCAGCGCCCGGTCACCCGGTTGCACCTGGCCGACCCCACCGATCCCCGGCAGCCGCCGCGCGCCATCCGCTACCCGCTGGCCGGCACCGCCAACGCCGACGTCTCACTCTGGCTGCTCGGCCTCGACGGGCGCCGCACCGAGGTCCGCTGGGACCGCGCCGCCTTCGAGTACGTCACGGCCGCCGGCTGGGACGGTCACGGCCCGTACGCCGCCGTGCAGAGCCGCGACCAGCGCACCGTCCGCACCCTGGCGATCAAACCGGACGGCGCCACCCGGGTGCTCGCCGAACGCGATGACCCGCACTGGATCGAACTGCTCCCCGGCCTGCCGGTCCGGACGGCGGGCGGCGCGCTGGTCGACACCGCCGACGACGGCGACACCCGGCATCTGACCGTCGACGGCAAGCCGGTCACGCCGGCCGGCCTGCAACTGCGGGCCGTCCTCGGGACGGAAGGCGAGCAGGTGCTGTTCACCGCCTCCGAGGAGCCCACCGAGACCCACCTCTGGCAGTACGAACCGGACACCGGCCTGCGGAAGCTGAGCGACGGGCCGGGCCTGCACGCCGGCGTGCGGCGCGGCGGGACACTGGTGCTCACCACCCGGGTCGCGGGCCACCCCGGCGGCCGCTCCACCGTCCTGCGCGAGGGCCGCCCCGCGCTGCCGCTCGAATCGCACGCCGAACCGCCCGTCCTCGCCGCCCGGCCCGAGCTCCTCCGGCTCGGCCCGCGCGAGCTGCGCGCCGCGCTCTACCTGCCCGCCGCCCACCGCCCCGGCGCGGGCCCGCTGCCCGTCCTGCTCGACCCGTACGGCGGCCCGGCCATGCAGAAGGTCACCACCGGCGGCCCCTGGCACGAGCAGGTGTCCCAGTGGTTCGCCGACCAGGGCTTCGCGGTGCTGGTGGTGGACGGGCGCGGCACCCCCGGGCGCGGGCCACGGTGGGACAAGAGGATCTGGGGCGACAAAGCCGGGCCCGCGTTGGAGGACCAGATCGAGGCCCTGCACGAGACCGACCGACTGCGGCCCGGACTGCTCGACCTCGACCAGGTCGGCATCCGCGGCTGGTCCTACGGCGGCTTCCTCGCCGCCCTCGCGGTGCTGCGGCGCCCGGACGTCTTCCACGCCGCTTCGGCCGGGGCCGCGCCCACCGACCACAGGATGTACGACACCCACTGGCAGGAACGCTTCCTCGGCCACCCCGACGAGCACCCCGAGCACTACGACTCCTGCGACCTGATCGCCGACGCACCGAAGCTCAGCCGCCCGCTGCTGCTGATCCAGGGCCTCGCGGACGACAACGTCTTCCCCGCCCACACCCTGCGGCTCTCCAGTGCCCTCCTCGCCGCCGGCCGCCCCCACGAGGTCCTGCCGCTGCGCGGCGCCGGACACCGACCCACCGACGAGGCGGCGGTGGAGAACCTGCTGCGGCACGAACTGTACTTCCTGCGCAGGTCGTTGGGCATGGAATGAGCAGGTGGGCCACCGGTCGCTTCGCCCCGTTGAGCCGACGGGGCGAAGCGACGGAACGACTCAGCCTCGGAGTGACACCGGGTTCTCCGGACTTTCCAGCCACACGGTGTGGCCCTCGGGCCCGGCCGTGAGGCCAAAGCGGCCCACCGCCTGGGTTGGCGGTCGTGGCGGTTGGATGGGCGGCGACGTCCGATCCGATCAGGGCATCCGCTGGGGCGGACGCCCCCTCAACACCGCAGCCTGACCAACCGCGAACCGCAGCCCCCGAGCGCCGAAGGGGGCAAGTTCAGGAGAAGGACAGCGACAGAAGGATGACTCAGGAGGCGGACGGTTCGATCTCCCCCGCAAAGACGATGACCTGGTCGATGAGGCTCCGCCGCAGATGGACGACGTCCGTTCCCGCCAGGCGGGGACCTCCATCCGGCGTGGTAAAGACCCACTGGTACCGGGCCCACTCGTCAGGCATGTCCACCTCCGAGCAGCGCGCCATCGTGCCGGTCCCCGCCGGGTGGCGCCGGATGTCCAGCACGAACCGCTCGACCGCCGCGATTCCTTCGCTGCGACCCAACGGCCCCCAGAAGACCACGTCTGAGGTCAGAGCCTGGGAGAGCAGGGCAGTCACATAGCTGTCGTCCGAGGCGTTGAACGCGGAGATGAACGTGTCGATCGCGGAGCGTGCAATCTCTTCCTGCATGCCCTAGTAATACCAGCCGTTTCGCGTGCGCTCGTCCCGCGAGCCGCCTTCCGATCACGGTGAACCATCCCGGTCACAGCACTAACCAGCCTGGCTCTCATGACCAGTTCTGTGTGGCAGAAATCCAGCTTCAGCGAAGCAGCCAGCAACTGCGTCGAGGTGCGCGCACGTGAAGGGGTGATCGGGCTCCGGAAGTTCGACGAGGGTGATGTCATCGTCCGCACCATGCGCCTCAAGTTCGCCAACTTCCTTCAGGGCGCCAAGGCCGGCGAGTTCGACCACCTGATCGCCGACGCCTGAGCGCAAAGCCCCCGCGCCCGCCACCCCGGGGGCGCGGGGGCCTTCCGCCGTCCGGGCCTCAGACCTCCCGGACGCCTGCCCGCCAGACCGCCGCCGTGAGCGGAACGCCCGGGCGGTAGGCCAGGTGGACGTGCGAGGGGGCGTCCAGCAGCAGCAGGTCCGCCCGCGAGCCGACCGCGATCGTGCCCACGTCGCTGCGCCGCAGCGCGTGCGCGCCGCCCGCCGTCGCCGCCCAGATCGCCTCGTCCGGCGTCATCCCCATCTCCCGCACCGCCACCGCGATGCAGAAGGCCATCGAACTCGTGAAGCTGGAGCCCGGGTTGCAGTCGGTGGACAGCGCCACCACCGCGCCCGCGTCCAGCAGCCGACGGCCGCTCGGGTACTCGGCGCGGGTGGAGAACTCCGCCCCCGGCAGCAGGGTCGCGACCGTCCCCGAGCCGGCCAGCGCCGCCACGTCCTCGTCCGTCAGGTGGGTGCAGTGGTCCGCCGAGGCGGCCCCCAGCTCGACGGCGAGCTGCACGCCCGGCCCGTAGGTGAGCTGGTTGGCGTGCACCCGGGGGGTGAGGCCGCGCTCGATGCCGGCGGTGAGGACCGCCCGCGCCTGGTCGCCGTCGAAGGCGCCCTTCTCGCAGAACACGTCCACCCATCGGGCGTGCGGGGCGCAGGCGTCCAGCATCTCGCCGGTGACCAGGTCGACGTAGCCGGCCGGGTCCTCGGCGTACTCGGGGGCCACGATGTGCGCACCCAGGTAGGTGGTCTCCGGGGTGTGCTTCGCGGCGATCCGCAGCGCCCGGGCCTCGTCCTCGACCGTCAGTCCGTAGCCGGACTTGCACTCGATGGTGGTGGTGCCCTGGCGCAGCGCCTCCCGGACGAACCCGGCCAGGTTCGCCTCCAGTTCGGCATCACTCGCCGCCCGGGTGGCCGCCACCGTGGTGCGGATGCCGCCCGCCGAGTAGGACTGCCCGGACATCCGGGCGTTGAACTCGGCGGTGCGGTCGCCCGCGAACACCAGGTGGGCGTGCGAGTCGACGAAGCCGGGCAGCAGCGCCCGGCCCTCGGCGTCGAACCGCTCGTCCGCCGCCGGGGCCTGCGCCGCCGGGCCGACCCAGGCGACGGTGTCGCCGTCGACCACCACGGCCGCGTCGGTCAGCAGACCGAGCGGCCCGGTGCCGTGCCCGGGGTCGTTGGTGACCAGGCTGCCGATGCCCGTGATCAAGGTGGTCCTGGAGCTCAAGACAACGCCTTCCGAAGGGAGTTGAACAGGGATTTCAGCAGCTGAGCGCGCCGATCGCGGAGCGCAGCGCCCCCGGCACGTCGGCCACCAGCTGGTGCACGCCGTCCCGGACGACGTGCCGCCCGCCGACCACCACGTGCCGCACGTCCGCCGCCGAGGCCGCGAAGACCGCGGTCTCCGCGCCGAGCCGCGGCGGCGGGCCCGCCGTACGGACGGTGTCCAGCGCGATCGCCGTGAAGTCGGCGAGCGCCCCGGCCTCGATCCGCCCGGCCTCGGGCCAGCCGAGCGAGGCGTGCCCGTCCTCCCCGCCGGCCCGCAGCAGCGCGTTGGCCGTCCAGTGGCCGCGGGTCCGGGTGCGCAGCCGCTCGTCCAGCTCCAGCGCGCGGGCTTCCTCGAACGGGTCGATCACCGCGTGGCTGTCGCTGCCCAGGGTGATCGGGCTGCCCGCCGAGGCGAGCCGGCGGGCCGGGCCGATGCCGTCCGCGAGGTCCCGTTCGGTGGTGGGGCACATGCAGACGGTGGTGGAGGAGTCGGCGAGGAGCTTGACGTCCTCGTCGGTGAGGTGGGTGGCGTGCACGGCCGAGGTGCGCGGGCCGAGCGCGCCGTGGTCGGCGAGCAGCCGGGTCGGGGTGACGCCGTGCGCGGCGAGGCAGGCGTCGTTCTCGGCGGTCTGCTCGGACAGGTGGACGTGCAGCGGCGCCTTGCGCATCGCCGCCCAGTGCGCGACGGTGCCCAGCTGCTCGGCCGGGACGGCCCGGACCGAGTGGATGGCGGCGCCGATCCGGGCGTGCTCGCGCGGCTTGAGCGCGTCCGCCCGGACCGCCCAGGCCTCGGCGTCGCCGTCGCTGAACCGCAGCTGCGGCTGCGTCGGCTCGGCGCCGAAGCCGGAGGACAGGTAGCAGGTGTCCAGCAGGGTGATCCGGATGCCGGCCCGGGCGGCGGCCTCGATCAGCGCCTCGCCCATCGCGTTGGGGTCGGTGTAGCGGGCGCCGCCGGGCGCGTGGTGCAGGTAGTGGAACTCGCCGACGGCGGTGATCCCGGCGAGCGCCATCTCGGCGTAGACGGCGGTGGCGAGCTCCAGGTAGCTGTCCGGGTCGAGCGCGCCGGCGAACCGGTACATGGTGTCGCGCCAGGTCCAGAAGGTACCGGAGCCGACCTGGACGTGCCCGCGCAACGCCCGGTG
This sequence comes from Kitasatospora sp. NPDC018058, assembly GCF_044327205.1. NCBI lineage: Bacteria > Bacillati > Actinomycetota > Actinomycetes > Kitasatosporales > Streptomycetaceae > Kitasatospora > Kitasatospora sp. NPDC018058. The sequence goes on from NZ_JBIRFA010000011.1 coordinate 16,574, forward strand.
GAAGGCGTGCGAGTGGGCATTCGCCTGGCCGGGCAGCAACAGCCCGTCGAGGCGGACGGCGCCGGGCGGGCAGGGCCCGCTCTCCGGGGTCACGGCGGTGATCCGGCCGTCGGGGCCGGTGGCGATCAGCACGTTCCGCTCGACCACCGGCCCGTCGGGGTGCGGCAGCCAGGCGTACTGCGCCCAGTAGGTCACCGGGGTCGGTGCGGTCAGCGACACGCCAGGTCCTCCAGTACGTCGGCGAGAGCGGTGACCCCGGCCAGGCAGTCGGCCTCCTCGGCGTGTTCGGCCGGGGAGTGCGAGACACCGGTGGGGTTGCGCACGAACAGCATGGCGGTCGGGATGACGGACGCCAGGATGCCGGCGTCGTGTCCCGCGCCGGTCGGCAGCACCGGGGCGTCGAGCAGCTTGGCGAGCCGGTCGCGCAGCGGGCCGTCGAAGTCCACCACCGGGGTGTAGGACTCGCGGGTCAGCTCGACCCGGACGCCGTCGCGCTCGCCGCGCTCGGCGGCGGCCCGCTCGATCTCACCGACCAGTTCGGTGAGGGTGCGCTCGTCGGCGGCCCGGGAGTCCAGCCAGCCGCGCACCAGCGAGGCGATCGCGTTGGTGCCGTTGGGCTCGACCGCGACCTTGCCGAAGGTGGCCAGCGCGCCCGCCAGCTTCGCCTTCTTGCGGGCGGCGAGCACGGTGTTGGCGAAGGTCAGCATCGGGTCGCGGCGGTCCTCGATCCGGGTGGTGCCGGCGTGGTTGGCCTCACCGTGGAAGTCGAACCGCCAACGGCCGTGCGGCCAGATCGCGCTGGCCACGCCGACCGGCTGCCCCTCGGTGAGGTGGCGGCCCTGCTCGACGTGGAGTTCGACGAAGGCGCCGATCCGGGCCAGCCGCTCGTCGTCCGCGCCGATCGCGGTCGGGTCGTAGCCGGCCTTCTCCATCGCGTCGGGCAGCCGGCGGCCGTCGGCGTCGCGCAGCTCGTACGCGGCCTCACGGGAGAGCACCCCGGAGGTCAGCCGCGAGCCGATGCAGGCCACGCCGAACCGGGCGCCCTCCTCGTCACCGAAGTTGACGATCGCCAGGGGGCGGGTGAAGTCCGCCCCCCGGCCGCGGAGTTCGTCCAGCGCGGCGAAGGAGGAGACCACCCCGAGCGGGCCGTCGAAGGCGCCGCCGTCCGGGACGGAGTCCAGGTGCGAGCCGGTGACGATCGCCCCCGGGGCGGTCGGGTCGCCCAGCCAGGCCCACTGGTTGCCGTTGCGGTCCAGCTCGTACGTCAGGCCGCGGCTGCGGGCCTGCTGCTCGAACCAGGCGCGGCACTCGGCGTCGGCGGAGTTCCAGGCGAAGCGGCGGTAGCCGCCGGAGGAGGCGGAGCGGCCCACGGGGAGCAGCTCCGCCCACATCTCCTCGAACGACGAGGTCACAGCTCACCCATCGGGACGCGGACCCCGCGCTCGGCGGCGACCTCGGTGGCGCGGTCGTAGCCGGCGTCCACGTGCCGGATGACGCCCATGCCCGGGTCGTTGGTGAGCACCCGGCGGATCTTCTCCCCGGCCAGCGCGGTGCCGTCGGCGACGGTGACCTGGCCGGCGTGGATCGAGCGGCCGATGCCGACGCCGCCGCCGTGGTGGATGGAGACCCAGGAGGCGCCGGAGGCCACGTTGACCATGGCGTTGAGCAGCGGCCAGTCGGCGATCGCGTCCGAGCCGTCCAGCATCGCCTCGGTCTCGCGGTACGGGGAGGCCACCGAGCCGCAGTCCAGGTGGTCGCGGCCGATCACGATCGGGGCGGACAGCTCGCCGGAGGCGACCATGTCGTTGAAGCGCTCACCGGCCTTGTCGCGCTCGCCGTAGCCGAGCCAGCAGATGCGCGCGGGCAGGCCCTGGAAGTGCACCTTCTCCTGGGCCATCTTGATCCAGCGGTGCAGCGACTCGTTCTCCGGGAAGAGGTCGAGCACGGCCTTGTCGGTCTTGTGGATGTCCTGCGGGTCGCCGGACAGGGCCGCCCAGCGGAACGGGCCCTTGCCCTCGCAGAACAGCGGGCGGATGTACGCGGGGACGAAGCCGGGGAAGGCGAAGGCGCGGTCGTAGCCGGCCAGCTGGGCCTCGCCGCGGATCGAGTTGCCGTAGTCGAAGACCTCGGCGCCGCGGTCCTGGAAGCCGACCATGGCCTCGACGTGCTTGGCCATCGACTCGCGCGAGCGTTGGGTGAAATCGGCCGGCTTCTCGGCCGCGTAGGAGGCCATGTCGTCGAAGTCGACGCCGATCGGCAGGTAGCTCAGCGGGTCGTGGGCGCTGGTCTGGTCGGTGACGATGTCGATCGGCGCGTCCATCGCGAGCAGCTGCGGGAACAGCTCGGCGGCGTTGCCCAGCAGGCCGATGGAGAGCGGCTGCTTCTTGTCGCGGGCGGCGGTGGCCAGCTCCAGCGCGTGGGCGAGGTTCTTGGCCTCGACGTCCAGGTAGCGGTGCTCGATCCGGCGGGCGATCCGGGACGGGTCGCAGTCGATGCAGATCGCCACGCCGCCGTTCATGGTGACGGCCAGCGGCTGGGCGCCGCCCATCCCGCCGAGGCCGGCGGTGAGGGTAATGGTGCCCTCCAGCGTGCCGTTGAAGCGCTTGTTGGCGACGGCGGCGAAGGTCTCGTAGGTGCCCTGGAGGATGCCCTGGGTGCCGATGTAGATCCAGGAACCGGCGGTCATCTGGCCGTACATGGTGAGCCCGAGGCTCTCCAAGCGGCGGAACTCCTCCCAGTTGGCCCAGTCGCCGACCAGGTTGGAGTTGGCGATGAGCACGCGCGGCGCCCACTCGTGGGTCTGCATCACGCCGACCGGCCGGCCGGACTGGACCAGCATGGTCTCGTCCTGCTTCAGGCCCTGCAGCGTCTTCACCATGGCGTCGAAGGAGCGCCAGTCACGCGCCGCCTTGCCGGTGCCGCCGTAGACCACCAGCTTCGACGGGTGCTCGGCCACCTCCGGATCGAGGTTGTTCATCAGCATCCGCAGGGCGGCCTCCTGCTGCCACCCCTGCGTCGTGAGTCCCGTTCCGCGCGCCGCGCGCACCTCTCGCGGTCCGCTCGTCTGCTGCTGCACCATGTCCCGGCCTCCCTGCGGATGGATTCATTCAAACTCGGTCCAGCTGAATATATCTAAACAACCAGCTTTCGACCAGACCCTGGAACCATCCGATCAGCCACGGCACCGGCCGACTTGGCGCGCTGGCCTGAACCCGGCGAACACCAGCCACTCGGCCCAGTACCAGGGAGCGGAGGACACGATGACGGCCATCACCGTGCGGCCCGGCAGACTCCGGGATGCGGCGGAGGAGATCGAGCGGAGCACCGGACTTCGTGTCCAGGAGCTGCGCGACCAGCTCATCCCGCAGCTCCCCAAGGACCTCCGCGCCTATGAGGTCTCGTCGATCTGCATGCCTGACGACGAGGACGACTATGCGACCCCCGACCTGGTCGTCCTGCCGAAGGACTGGGGCCGCGACGACGAGTGGCTCGCCGATCCGCATGACGTCGTCTTCGCGCTGGAGGTGATCTCCAGCGCGGAGCGCGCCCGCGACATCGCGACCAAGACTGACTGGTACGCCACCGCCGGCGTGGCCGCCCTCCTCGCGGTCGACCCCCGCGACGGCACCTGGACGCTCTACACCCACCCCCGCGACGGCGCCTACCAGGGCGTCCTGCACGGCAAGTACGGCGAGCCCGTTCCGTTGCCCTCGCCGCTGCCCGCCGAGCTGGACACCTCCGGTCTTCCGCTGTACGCCCCCCGCGGCTGAGTCACGCCGCCGCGTCACCGCCGTCCCAGTCGATGCCGATCTCGGCCAGCCAGCGGCGGTCGGCGGCGTCGGGGGCGGGCGGGGACGGCGGGCGGGGGATGTTCTGGACGGGGCCGAGGCCGTACTTCTCGGCTGCGGCGGCCGCGCGGGCGTCGGGCTCGATGACGCCGACGTGGACGGCGGACTCGTCGCCCGGGTCGAGGACGGTCAGTTCGGGTTCGGGCAGGCGCCGCAGGGTGACGCGGCGTCCGCAGGTGGGGCAGGACCATTCGTCGACGCCCGAGACCAGGCGGGCGACGAACTTCATCTCGTGGATCACGCGCATGGGCGGCACCCCCTGCGGTAGGGGATGCCCGGGTTTGTGACGGCTATTCCAGGCCGTGTCACTCCAAGAAGAGACCGCGGGCCGCCGCGGACTGCTCGATCGCCTCCAACCGGGCCTCCGCGCCCGGGAGTTCGTCACACATGGTCTGCAGCAACACCCGGCCGAGCATCATCGGCGCGCAGGCGGTGTCGAAGACCAGCCCGGTGCCGACGGCCGCGGGCAGCATCAGATCGGAGAGCTTGGCGACCGGCGAGAAGGCGCTGTCGGCCACGGTGAGCACGGTCAGCCCGCACTCGCGGGCCACCGCCAGCGCGTCCATCAGCTCCCGCGGGTAGCGCGGCAGCGCGAAGCAGAGCAGCGCGGTGGCCCCGGCCGCGGTGGCCTGTTCCAGTCGGTCGGCGAGCATGCTGCCGCCCTCGTCCAGCAGCCGGATGTCCGGGTGCACCTTGGAGGCGAAGTACGCGAAGCCGCGGGCCTGCGCCGAGGCGGCCCGCAGGCCGAGCACCGGCAGCGGGCGGGAGGCGGCGAGCAGCCGGGCGGCCCGGGTGATCGGCTCGGGGTCGGCGAGCAGCTCGGCAAGGTGGCGCAGGTGCTCTATCTCGGCGAGCACGGCCTGCTGGTGCTCGTTGCGCACCGCGTCGGCCGGGGTCTCCGGCGCGGCCGGCTCGCCCACGCCGAGTTCGCGCAGCTGCCTGCGCAGCGCCGGGTAGCCGTCGTACCCGAGCGCGACCGCGAAGCGGGTGACGGAGGGCTGGCTCACCCCGGCGAGTTCGGCCACCTCGACGCTGGAGAGGAACGGCGCCTCGGTGGCGTGCCGGACCAGCGAGTGCGCGATCCGCCGCTGGGTGGGCGTCAGCCGGCGGCCTTCGAACAGCTGCAGCAGCCGGGCGGAGGGACCGACGGTGCCGGCCTCGTCGATGGCGGTCATCTGGTACCTCCGGATGCAAGCGGTTCGGACGACGACTGTGCAGCAGCGCGACGCGCCTGGCAAAGACGTCTCGCACGACGGGACGCCCCGTGAGACGTCCCGGATGTCGGGCAGCGGGCCGACCCGGGACCGGCAGCTCTCGGGGTAACCCTGATTTCTCCCTGAGCCCGCCCGGATTCCCCCCGCGAACGGATGGACCGGGATCCGCGCCGGCACCACGCTAAGGGCATGGACACTCGCCAGGACGATCTGCGGCACGACCTCGACGCCACCCTGCAGGCCCGCAAGGAACTCGGCAAAGAGTACGAGAACGAACTCGTGGACTCCTTCATGAAGCGTCTCGACGCCCGCCTGGACGCCCGGGTCGAGCGCTCGGTCGCCGAGCGGATGGACGACTACGCGCCCTCCTACCGGGACCGGGACCGGGACCGGGGCCGCGACCGCCGCGGCTGGGCCCCCGTCCGGTCCGGCAACCGCCTGGCGGTGGTCTCGCTGGCCCTCGGCATCCCGCTGACCGCCATCGCCGCCAGCCCCGAAAGCGGCGGCTTCGCCGGCCTGCTGGCCTGCTGGGCGGGCATCGTCGGGGTCAACTTCGCGGCCGCGCTGGGCAGCCGCCGCGACCGCCGGGACCAGCGGCCGCGGGGCGACTGAGACTGAGCCCCCGTCACCCCGCGCCCACGGCACCTCAGGCCAGCGGCCCGGTGACCCGCTCCACGGCCCGCACCAGGTCACCGGAGGCGACCAGCGCGGCGGCGGCCTCCAGGTCCGGCGAGAGGAAGCGGTCCCGGCCGGCGCCGCCGATCCCCGCCTCGCGGGCGGCGGCCAGCGCGGCCGCGGTGGCCGGGGCCGGTCGGCCGGCCGATTCGGCCTGCTGGCGGATCTCCAGCGCGCGGGCCGCGGCGGTCAGTTCGACGGCCAGGATCCGGCCGAGGTTCTCCACCGCCTGACGCAGCTTGCGGGCGGCCGACCAACCCATCGACACGTGGTCCTCCTGCATCGCGGAGGACGGGATCGAGTCGACCGAGGCCGGGACGGCGAGCCGCTTGTTCTCGCTGACCAGCGCCGCCTGGGTGTACTGGGCGATCATCAGGCCGGAGTCCACGCCCGGGTCGTCGGCCAGGAAGGCCGGCAGGCCGTGCGAGCGGGCCTTGTCGAGCAGCCGGTCGGTGCGGCGCTCGGAGATCGAGCCGAGGTCGGCGGCCGCGATGGCGAGGAAGTCCAGCACGTACGCGACCGGCGCACCGTGGAAGTTGCCGTTGGACTCCACCCGGCCGTCCGGCAGCACCACCGGGTTGTCCACCGAGGCGGCCAGCTCGCGCGAGGCGACCAGCTGGGCGTGCGCCAGGGTGTCCCGGCCGGCCCCGGCCACCTGCGGGGCGCAGCGGATCGAGTAGGCGTCCTGGACCCGCGGCGCGTCGTCCTGGTGGTGGCCGGTGAGGCCGGAGCCCTTGAGCACGGCCAGCATGTTGGCGGCGCTCAGCGCCTGGCCGGGGTGCGGGCGGATCGGGGCGTGCAGCTCGGGGGCGAGCACCTTGTCGGTGCCGAGCAGCGCCTCCAGGGTCATCGCGGCGGTGATGTCGGCGGTGGTGAACAGGCGGCTGAGGTCGGCGATGGCCATCACCAGCATGCCGAGCATGCCGTCGGTGCCGTTGATGAGGGCCAGGCCCTCCTTCTCCAGCAGCTCGACCGGCTCGATGCCGGCGGCGGCGAGCAGCTCGGCGACGGGCTTCTCCACCCCGTCCGGGCCGGTGGCGGTGCCCTCGCCCATCAGCACCAGCGCGCAGTGCGACAGCGGCGCGAGGTCGCCGGAGCAGCCGAGCGAGCCGAACTCCCGGACCACCGGGGTGATGCCGGCGTTGAGCAGGGCGGCCATGGTCTGCGCGACCAGCGGCCGTACGCCGGTACGGCCGGAGGCCAGCGTCTTCATCCGCAGGAACATCAGCGCGCGGACCACCTCGCGCTCGACCGCCGGGCCCATGCCGGCCGCGTGCGAGCGCACCAGCGAGCGCTGGAGCTGGGCGCGCAGCTCGGGGCTGATGTGTCGGACGGCGAGCGCGCCGAAGCCGGTCGACACGCCGTAGACGGGGCGCGGCTCGGCCGCGAGGGCGTCGATCCGCGCGCGGGCGGCCGCCATCTCGGCGAGCGCGTCGGGTCCGATCTCGACCCGGGCATTGCCCCGGGCGACGGCCAGCACGTCCTCCGCACTGACGTCGGCCTTGCCGACCTGGACCAGCGGAGCGTCGGGGGCCACAGCACTGTGCATATCCATATACACAATCAGAGCAGGTGAATGAAGATATGACAACAGCTGCCCGCCATCCGGATTCTCCGTCTTCCGGACCGGCGCCGCACGCCGCGGCCCCCGACCGCCCCTTCCGTACGCCTACCGCCCGAGTTCGGCCTCGATCAGGTCGGCCGCCCGAGTGGTGCCGCCCTCGGCCCGGCCGGCGGCGGACAGCTCCTCCAGCCGCTCGGCCACCGCCGGGTCGCCGACCAGGTCCAGCAGGGCGACGCGCAGCGCCTCCGCGGTGGCCTGCTCGGTGTCCAGCCGGCGGGCGACGCCGAGGCCCACCAGGGCGTCCGCGTTGGCGAACTGGTCGGCGGCCTGCGGCACCGCGATCATCGGCACGGCGTGGAACAGCCCCTCGCTGGAGCCGCCCATGCCCGCGTGGGTGACGAAGGCGTCCGCCTGGGAGAGCACCGACAGCTGCGGCACCCACCGGTGCACCTCGACGGCGTCCGGCACCTCACCCAGCTCGGCCGGGTCGGTGTGCTTGCCGATCTGGAGCACGACGTGCCAGCCCGGCAGGTCGCCGAAGGCCCGCACGCAGGCCCGGTAGAAGGCGGGCCGGTGGGTGAAGGCCGAGCCCAGCGAGACCAGCAGCACCTTCTCGGCGCCGGCCGGCCGCTGCCACCGCCCCTGGTGGGCGCGGTCGCCGAAGCAGGGCCCGACGAAGCTGAAGCGCCGCTCGTCGACCCGGTCCGCGTGGGGCTGGAGCGCGCGCGGGACGAGCGCGATGCACCGGGCGGGGCGGTTCTTGAAGGCCTCCACGTCGCGCTCCACCGCGCCGGCCTCGGCCAGCCAGTCGGCGAACCGGCGGTAGTGCTCGGGGCCGCCGGGGCCGTTGCGGATCGCCTCGAAGACCGCGGCCATGTCCTCCTCGACGCCGTCCCAGCCGACGAAGCTGGAGGACAGCTGCACCACCGGCACGCCCAGCCGTTCGCCGAGCGCCCGTCCGGCGAAGCCCGCGATGTCGTAGAGCACCAAGTCGGGACGGTCACCCTCGAAGGCCTCCAGCAGGGCGGACCACATCGACAGCGTGTCGTCCAGGAACACGTCCTGGATCGCCACCGGGTCCTCCGGCCAGCCGGCGGGGTCGTCGGCGAGCGGCAGCTTGGTTGGGTACGGGACGAAGGCCGCGCCGGTGGACTCGACGATCCCACGGAAGGACGGGTCGTTGATGTAGCTGACCCGGTGGCCCCGGGCGACCAGCTCGGCGATCACGGCGAGGCTGGGGTTGACGTGCCCATGGGCCGGAACGGAGACCATCAGGATGTGTGCGGGGCGGTTCACGGGCACCTCCGGGGATAGCGGTTGAGACGAGACGTACCGTCTCGTTGTGTCTTGAGAAGACAATACGTCTCGTCTCGCCACTTCGCATAGAATTTCCTCCATGGCTTCCAGAAGCGCCCCCGACCCCGCCCGCCGCAGCGAGCGCGCACGCGCCGCCGTCCTCGCCGCCGCCACCGAACTCGTCGCCGAAGTCGGCTACGGCAAGCTGACCATCGAGGCGATCGCCGCCCGGGCCGGCGTCGGCAAGCAGACCATCTACCGGTGGTGGCCCTCGAAGGGCGCCGTCGTCTTCGACGCCTTCCTCGCCGTCAACGAGCGCGAGGGCGGCCTCGCGCTCCCCGACACCGGCGACCTCGCCGCCGACCTGCGGGCCGTCCTGCGCCCCACCAGCGACGAGCTCACCGACCCGGGCGCCGACCGCACCTACCGCGCCATCATGGCCGAGATCCTCAACGACCCCGCGCTGCACGCCGAGTACCGCACCCGCCTGCTGGACCCGCTGCTGGAGGTCACCCGCGACCGCCTCCGCACCGCCCGCGAGGCCGGCCAACTCGCCCCCGACACCGACCTCGACCTAGCCGTCGAAATGGTCTACGGCCCGCTCCACTACCGCTGGCAGTACCGGCTCGGCCCGCTCACCCACGAGCACGCCGACCGCCTGATCGACGCCGCACTGCGGGCCCTCAACCCGCCTGCGGCTAGCGGACGTTCCGACGCCTGAGCGCGTACACCAGCAACACGACGACCAGCAGGACCACCAACACCGCGACGGCGAACCAGCCGAACACCGCGTCCAGCGCCCGCCCGACGACGCTGCGGCGGACCTTCCGGGTGCGCCGCGACGCGGCATGGCCCGTGATCCGGTGCGCCCGCAGGCCCACCCGCAGCTGCGGCGCCCGCTCGGGCGCCGTCCGCACGGGCGTCGCCCGTGCCGGCGTCGGACCCGTCCGGCCGTCCTGGACCGCCTGACCCGCCGACAGCACCACCGACGACGCCGCCGCCGGGGCGGCCGTCGCCACCCCGCCGCCGAGCAGCAGCACCCCGGCCACCGCCGCACCCACCAGCCGTCCGCCCACCGCCGACCCCCGCTCCCGGATCCACCCCCGTCACCTTCCCACCGGCCCGGCCACCGACGGCAGGCCTCACCCCGAACCGCGACCCACCCGCGACACCCCGGTCACCGAACCGGCACATCCCCGCGCCGACCCGCCGTCGCCACGGCAACCGGGAGGCCGCGCCCGGTGCGGGAACCGGTCGTCAAGGAACAGGGGGAACAGTCGGAGCGGGCGGGTCACCCGACGCCCTGCCCCCCGGGGCCCTCACATCACCGGCGGCGAGGCCGCACCCGCCAGCGCCACCGCGACCAACGCCCGCATCGTGCAGGAGACCTGCCCCAGCGGCAGGGTCGCATCGTCGGCGAACAGCTCCACCAGCCAGCCCCCGGCCGCGTTCTGCCCGCCGGCCGCGACCATCCCCCGGTAGCCGGAGACGACCAGCATCGCCTCCTCCGCCGGGTCGTTGCCCGCCGCACCCGCGCGCAGCGCGAAGGCACCGCCCCGGACGGCGCGGCGGGTCATCGGGTAGTGGCGCAGGTCGAAGACCGCGTCCGGGGCCTCGATCTGGGCCCGCTGGGTCTCGGCGCGGGTGCTGCTGGGGCCCCTGGTCATCCGGTAGACGGCGTGCTGGGCGGTGCGCATCAGCTGGGAGCCGGGCGGGACGTAGGAGACCCACCAGCCGACCGCGTCGAGCAGCCGGGCGGAGGTCTCGGCGACCACGACCAACTTGCCCAGGGTGTCGGCCGGGTGGACGGCCCGGGCGGCGGCGGCATGGTCGAGGGCGGCGAGGACGGCGGTAAGCAGCTGGCCGGGGTCGGCGCTGTGGGCGGCGCCGCGGAAGCGCCGCCGGTCGGCCGTACCGACCCGCCCGCCGGGGCCGCGGCGGCCGTCGGCGCGGTGGTGGGGGTCGGCGGCGTCGGCGAGCAGCACGGTGGGGTCGGGCGAGAAGCCGGGGCCGTGGCTGCGCCCGGCGACCACGGGGTGGGCGGCGCGGGCGGCCTTGGCCCGGTACTGGGCGGCGTCGGCGAGCCGGAAGAGCCGGTCGGGGGTGGTCACCGGCCCGATGGAGTCCCCGGTGGAGGCGACACCGCAGGCGACCCCCTCACCCTCGGACAGCGCCAGCGCCCGCGCGCACAGCTCCTCGGCGACGGCGACCACCTCGTCGGCCTTCTGCCCCTCCGTCAGCAGGCAGAACTCGTCCCCGCCGAGCCGGGCGGCCAGGCTGCCGGGCAGCTTGGCGGCGGCCAGCGACAGCTGGTGGGCGAAACGCTCCAGCAGCCGGTCGCCCATCTCGTGGCCGAGCTGGTCGTTGACCCGCTTCAGCCCGTTGACGTCGCAGACCACCAGCGAGACCACGGTGTCGTCCCGGTTGTGCGCCTCCAGCGCGCTCTCCAGCCGGGCGTCGACCGCGCGCCGGTTGGCCAGGCCGGTGAGCGGGTCGGAGAAGGCGAGCTTGCGCAGGTCGGCCAGGCGCTCGGTCTGGGCGAGCCCGGCCGAGATCTGGGCGGCGAGCAGGGTCGCGTAGTCGGCGTCGGCGTCGGTGAACTCGGGCATCCCGATCGAGCGGGCGAGGTAGAGCTCGCCCCAGGCCTGCCCGTGCAGCACGATCGGTGCGACCACGCAGCAGGCCCGGCCGCGCCGGCGCAGCGCCGCGGCGCGTTCCCGGCAGTACGCGCCGGCGGTCGGGTGCGCGTGTCCGGGGTGCGGTTCGGTGTTCTCGGCGGTCTGCACCCAGGCGCGCGGCAGGCGCCCGGTGGTCCAGCGCTCCTCCAGATAGGTGACGATCTCCGGGAAGTCCGCGACCGGGTACGACTCGTCCTCCGGCAGCCCCTCCTCGCCGGGGGCGAGCTCCCCGTGGTTGACCAGCACCCGCAGTCGGCCGGACTCGCGGTCCCAGACCGAGACGGCGGTCATGGTGGCGCCGAGCGCCTCGGTGGCCCGTGCGGCCGCGGCCCGGACGGCCTCCAACGGGGTGAGCGCGCCGGCCATGTCCTGGGCGAGTTCGACCACCGACTGCAGCCTCAGGTCGGGCAGCGGGTCGGGGCGGCGCGGGCCATCGCAGTCGCAGCCGCGGTCCGTCATGATCGCCTCACTGCTCACCGGCTCGCCTCGCTCCCTGTGCTCGGTCCTGCCAGACCCCCGAAGCCGATCGCACCCGTCCGGCCGCTTGCACCAAGACTATGGCGATTTCATTCGGTTATGCCCCGTTTGCCCGGACGGACCTGCGGCGGACCGTACGACCTTCAACCGTTCGGCCACCCGGAGACCCTCGCCCGGAGGGGGCACCCGCCCGCTAGTCCGCCTTCAGCCGCCGCGACAGCAGCCACGGCTCGACCAGCCCCAGCCCCCGCACCGGCCGCCGCCACATCGGCTGCAGGTGGAACCGGGCCCCCGCGTCCGGCCCCGGCATCGGCAACCCGGAGGCCGGCATCCCGGCGGCCACCGAGAGCGCCTCCGCCAGGCCCGGCCCCTCCGAGTCGGCCGGGGCGACGCTGCCGTTCTGCTCCAGCGCGGCGGCGAACTCCCCGTCGATCAGCACCGCGTCCTTGGGCGCGATCGAGGTGAGCCGGCTGGCCAGGTTCACCGTGGTGCCGAAGACGTCGCCCATCCGCTGGGTGACCGTCCCGAAGGCCATGCCGACCCGCAGCGCCGGGATGGTGTCGTCCTCGGCCAGCGCCTCGATCAGGCTCAGCGCGATCTCGGCGGCGGTCGCCGGGTCCTCGGAGACGTAGAGGATCTCGTCGCCGAGGGTCTTGATCACCCGACCGCCCTGCCCGACGATCAGGTCGGAGCAGGTGTTCTCGAAGGTCTCGACCAGCTCGCCGAGTTCCTCCTCCTCCAGCCGCCGAGACAGCCGGGTGAAGCCGACCAGGTCCGCGAAGCCGACCGCGAGCCGGCCGCTGGTGATCTCGTGGTCCTCGGCCGCCTGCACCACCCGGCCGGTGACGGCGGCCAGCTGCCGCCGCCAGACGTACACCAGGAACTGCTCCAGCTCCGGCAGCAGCAGCTCGACCAGCGGGTACGCGACGTCGGCGCGGGTCAGCCCGGGTTCGGCGGACTGGGTGAGGTTCTCCAGGAAGGTGTCCATCTGCCAGCCGGCCAGCCGGGCCGTGGTCTGGCCGGTGGAGCGGGCCACCTGGATCGCCATCGACTCACTGAGCAGCCCGGACTCGACCAGGCCGGCGAGGCGCCGCAGCGCGATCACGTCGCCGTCGGTGAGCGCCCGGGACTGGCCGATGTCGGGGAAGCCCATGGCCCGCCAGAAGCGGGTGGCCAGCTCCATCGGGACGTCGGCGGCGCGCGCGGCCTGGTACGGGGTGTAACGGCGTGGCGCGTCCAGGATCAGGCGTTCCAGTTCGAGCGCGACCGTGGGGTCGTGGGTGCCCGCCGTCCCGCTGCTGCCGTCCTCTGCCACCGGTCCGTCCCCGTGCGGTTGCCGCACTTGCCTCGTGTCCTACCTGTCCGGCGCCCCGCCCGCCACCCGGGCGGGCAGTGGCGCGCCTCACACCGCTGCCAGGTGGAATGTTCGCACGGAATCCCGTGATCCGGGGCATCCGCCCGAGTCAAGGAGAGGTGAAGAGTGCCGTTCAGGGGGCTTCGGGGCGGACGTGGACCACGTCCCCCGCGCCGACCGCCCGGCGCGCGCCGTCGGAGGTACGGACCACCAGGCGGCCGTCCCCGTCGATCGCCACCGCCTCGCCGACCAGCTCGCGGTCGCCCGGCAGGTGCACCTTCACCTGGCGGCCGAGCGTGGTGCAGCGGTCCACGTAGGCGCGCATCAGGTCGCTCGCGTGCGGGTCCCCGGCCGCGGCCGTCCACTCGCCGTACAGCCCGGCGAACTCGCGCAGCAGGGCGCGCAGCAGGACGGAGCGGTCGGTGGTCTCGGCGCCGGCCAGCGCGAGCGAGGCGGCGGTGGGGACGGGCAGCTCCTGCTCGCGCAGCGAGACGTTCAGGCCCATCCCGCACACCACCGCGCCGCCGCTCAGCTCGGTGAGGATCCCGCCGAGCTTGCGCTCCGCGCCGTCGATCTCCACCTGCAGGTCATTGGGCCACTTCAGTCCGACCTCGACCCCGGCCACCCGGCCGAGCGTGCTCGCCGCGGCCACCCCGACCAGGATCGGCAGCCAGCCGTACCGCTCGACCGGCACCTCCTCGGGGCGCAGGAGGAAGGACAGGAACAGCCCGGAGCGGGCCGGGGCGCTCCACTGCCGGTCCAGCCGCCCGCGCGCGGCGCTCTGCGCCTCGGCGACCAGCACCGCCCCCTGCGGCGCGCCGGCCCGGGCCCGCTCGGCGAGGTCGGTGTTGGTGGAGCCGGTCTCGGCGACGACGTCCAGCGAGGTCCAGAGCCCGCCCGGGACGACCAGGTCCCGGCGCAGCGTCTCCTGGTCCAGCGGCGGCCGGTCCAGGTCGGTCCAGGGGGACGGTCCGGTACGGCCGAAGCCGCGCAGTCCGCTGCGGCGGGGGGTGTCGGGTGCGGTCATGGTCAGCACACTAGAGGCGTAGTCCGCCTCATCGTCTCGCATAACGCTCGTTAACACACTGTGTCGATGACCATAACGCCAGGACGTGACGCATAGCCCTGCGCGCTGGCTACGCTACTCAACGGTAGTTCGCAGCGCCGCCCTGCCCTCATGCGCGAGCCCCCGTCTCCGGTCCGCGCGCAATCGAACAGGTCGCGGCCCATGATCAGGGAGAGCCACCGTATGACCGAGGCGCCGTACGACCCCCACACCACCGCGGGCAAGCTCGCCGACCTGCGGCGCAGGCTGGACGAGGCGGTGCATTCCGGCTCGTCCAAGGCCGTGGAGAAGCAGCACGCCAAGGGCAAGCTGACGGCCCGCGAGCGGGTCGTGGAGCTGCTGGACGAGGACTCCTTCGTCGAGTTCGACGAGTTCGCCCGGCACCGCTCGACCAACTTCGGCCAGGAGCGCAACCGCCCCTACGGCGACGGCGTGGTGACCGGCTACGGCACCATCGACGGCCGTCAGGTCGCGGTCTTCGCCCAGGACTTCACCGTCTTCGGCGGCTCGCTCGGCGAGGTGTTCGGCGAGAAGATCGTCAAGGTGATGGACTTCGCACTGAAGACCGGCTGCCCGGTCATCGGCATCAACGACTCCGGCGGCGCCCGGATCCAGGAGGGCGTGGTCTCGCTCGGCCTCTACGGCGAGATCTTCCGCCGCAACGTGCACGCCTCGGGTGTCATCCCGCAGATCTCGCTGATCATGGGCCCCTGCGCCGGCGGCGCGGTCTACTCCCCCGCGATCACCGACTTCGTGGTGATGGCCGACCAGACCTCGCACATGTTCATCACCGGCCCGGACGTGATCAAGACCGTGACCGGCGAGGACGTCGGCATGGAGGAGCTGGGCGGCGCGCGCACCCACAACACCAAGTCCGGCAACGCCCACTACCTGGCGACGGACGAGAAGGAGGCGATCGAGTACGTCAAGAGCCTGCTCTCGTACCTGCCCTCCAACAACCTGAGCGACCCGCCGTCCTACCCCGAGCAGGCCGACCTGTCGGTCACCGACGAGGACCTCGAACTCGACACGATCGTGCCGGACTCGGCGAACCAGCCGTACGACATGCACAAGGTGATCGAGCACATCGTCGACGACGGCGAGTTCCTGGAGACCCAGCCGCTGTACGCGGGCAACATCATCACCGGCTTCGGCCGGGTCGAGGGCCACGCGGTCGGCATCGTCGGCAACCAGCCGATGGACCTGGCCGGCTGCCTGGACATCAACGCCAGCGAGAAGGCCGCGCGCTTCATCCGCACCTGCGACTCCTTCAACATCCCGGTGCTGACCTTCGTCGACGTGCCCGGCTTCCTGCCCGGCACCGAGCAGGAGTGGGACGGCATCATCCGCCGCGGCGCCAAGCTGATCTACGCCTACGCCGAGGCCACCGTCCCGCTGATCACCGTGATCACCCGCAAGGCCTTCGGCGGCGCGTACGACGTCATGGGCTCCAAGCACCTGGGCGCCGACCTCAACCTGGCCTGGCCGACCGCGCAGATCGCGGTGATGGGCGCGCAGGGCGCCGTCAACATCCTGCACCGCCGGGAGATCGCCGAGGCCGAGGCGGCCGGCAACGTCGAGGAGAAGCGGGCCGAGCTGATCGCCTCGTACGAGGACACCCTGCTGAACCCGTACCTGGCGGCCGAGCGCGGCTACGTCGATGCGGTGATCGCCCCGAGCGAGACCCGTCGGCACATCGTCCGGGGCCTGCGGGCACTGCGGGGCAAGCGCGAGGTGCTGCCGCCCAAGAAGCACGGCAACATCCCCCTGTAGGCCCCATCCCTGTCGGGAGAGAACCAGCCATGTCCCCGATCCACGTGCTGCACGGGCAGCCGACCCCCGAGGAGCTCGCCACCGTCCTGGCGGTGGTCCAGGCCCGGGCCGCCGCCGCGCAGGCCGCCGCCGAGGCGGCGCGTCTGGCCGGCGTCGGCCCGGCCTCCCCCTGGAGCGACCGCTCCCGCCTGCTCCGCCCCGCCGTCCGCCCGGGCGTCAACGCCTGGCGGACCTCGGGCTGGGCGCACTGATCCACCGGGAGTGGGAAGTCGGCCGGTCCGACTTCCCACTCCGCCACTCGCCCGCTCGCCTCCGGGGCGCTCCGGCCCGGTGCCGACGGTCCGCACCGGCGCGCCCGTTCGGCTCGGGGCGGGCGGCGCCCGCTGTGCCCGAAACCTGAGTACGGATACTCAGGCGCCCGCGCCCCGGCGCGGCGCACTCTGGACGGGTGCTCTGGTCAGACCCTCGCGATGAGCCCTCGCCCGAGGCCCGCCGCATGCAGGAACGGATGCAGCGGGCCGGCAAAGTGCTCGCCACCCTGGTGCTGGTGGGCGCCGTCCTGATCATGCTCGCCCGGTCGTTCACCTGAGCCGTTCACCCGAACGGCGGACACCGGCACCCCCTACCCTGGTGGGCATGACCGACCCGCGCCCCCTCGTCCTCGCCTCCGCCTCCCCCGCCCGCCTCGGACTGCTGCGCCAGGCGGGCCTCGACCCGCGCGTGGTGGTCAGCGGCGTCGACGAGGACGCGATCAGCGCCGCCACCCCCGCCGAGCTCGCCCTCGTCCTCGCCGAGGCCAAGGCGAAGGCCGTCGCCGCCGAACTGACCGGCGGCGAGCTGGTGATCGGCTGCGACTCCGTCCTGGAGCTGGACGGCGAGGCCCTCGGCAAGCCCGCCGACGCCGCCGAGGCGCTGACCCGCTGGCAGTCGATGCGCGGCCGCGCCGGCGTGCTGCGCACCGGCCACTGCGTGATCGACACCGTGACCGGCCGGCAGTCCTCGGCCACCGCCTCCACCACGGTCCGCTTCGGCACCCCGGACGACGAGGAGATCGCCGCCTACGTGGCCTCCGGCGAACCGCTGTACGTGGCCGGGGCGTTCACCCTGGACGGCCGCTCGGCGCCGTTCATCGACGGCATCGACGGCGACCCGGGCAACGTCATCGGCCTGTCCCTGCCGCTGCTCCGCCGCCTGCTCGCCGACCTCGGCGTCCGGCTGGTCGATCTCTGGGCCTGACGCCCGGGCCGATCCGTGGAGCGAGCACCCTGCCGCACCCGGCGGTCGCACCTCTAAGCTGACCGGCGTTCGATCGGGGAGGGGACGCGGCGATGACCGACAACGTGCTCAACGTGGTGCTCGGCCTGGTGGCCAGCGCCATCAGCGCCGGCCTGGGCTGGCTCGCCCAGGCCCTGCGGCGGCGGCGCAGGGTCGAACGGGTGCGGGCCTTCCTCGGACTGCCGTCCGGCAGCGAGTGCCTGATCGTGGTGCCCCGCAGCGTAGGGACGGGCTCGCACGCGAACACCGTGACCCGCCGGGACGCGTACGCGCTGATGTGGCTGGCCGGGCTGGTCGAGGAGTGCGGCGCCCGGCCCGAACTGGTCGCCCACGACGCCGCGCACCGCGGTCTGGGCGCCAAGACCGAGCTGTGCCTGGGCGGTCCGGTCAGCAACGACCGGATGGCCGCCCACGTGGCCTGGGGCCTGCCGGGCGTGACCGTCACCTCCGGCCCCGGGCCGGGCAGCAACGTGATCGCGGTGGGCGACCACGACTACACCGCCGACCAGGACCAGGCGCACACCCTGCTGGCCCGGATCGCCACCCCGGACGGCGGCCGCCCGGTGTTCCTGATCTCCGGCCAGACCGGCACCGCCAACCAGGCCGGGGTGCGCTACCTGGTCTCCCACCACCGCGAACTCGCCCGCGAGTACGGGCAGAATGGGACGTTCGCGCTCATCCTGAAGGTGGTCAACCCGAACGCGTACGGGCCGGACATGGTGGAGCTCGCCGCCGACGTGACCGACGAGGCGCTGCGGCGCCCCGCCCCCGCCTCGACCGCGGCTTAAGCGGGCTGAGGGAAGGTGTGTCCCATGACACCGTCCCGCCACGCCGCCGCCCGGTCACCCGACGTCGACCACAGCGGTCCCACCGCATCGGCCGCGACCTGCGCAGTCGCCGAAAGGGCGGCATCGGGGGCCGCGATTCCCATCACCGAGCGTGTGGGATAGTTCACAACCTGGGGCTACTCGCCGGTACTGCCCAGGAATCCATAAACTCATCGAGGTTCAAGAAGGGAGCCACAGTGCGCAAGGTGCTCATCGCCAACCGCGGGGAAATCGCCGTCCGCGTCGCCCGGGCCTGCTCGGACGCCGGTATCGCCAGCGTCGCCGTCTACGCCGAGCCGGACCGGGATGCGCTGCACGTCCGCGCGGCCGACGAGGCTTACGCGCTGGGCGGTGACACCCCCGGCACCAGTTACCTGGACATCGCCAAGGTCCTCAAGGCCGCCGAGGACGCCGGCGCCGACGCCGTCCACCCCGGCTACGGGTTCCTGTCGGAGAACGCCGACTTCGCCCAGGCCGTCATCGACGCGGGTCTGACCTGGATCGGCCCGCCGCCGCAGGCCATCCGCGACCTCGGTGACAAGGTCACCGCCCGCCACGTCGCCCAGCGCGCCGGTGCCCCGCTGGTGGCCGGTACGCCGGACCCGGTCTCGGGCGCCGACGAGGTGGTCACGTTCGCGCAGGAGCACGGCCTGCCGGTCGCCATCAAGGCGGCGTTCGGCGGCGGTGGCCGCGGCCTGAAGGTCGCCCGCACCCTGGAGGAGATCCCGGAGCTGTACGAGTCCGCGGTGCGCGAGGCGGTCGCCGCCTTCGGCCGCGGTGAGTGCTTCGTCGAGCGCTACCTGGACAACCCGCGACACGTGGAGACCCAGTGCCTCGCGGACAAGCACGGCAACGTGGTGGTCGTCTCCACCCGTGACTGCTCGCTGCAGCGCCGGCACCAGAAGCTGGTCGAGGAGGCGCCCGCGCCGTTCCTGACCCCGGAGCAGAACGCCGAGCTGTACCGCGCGTCCAAGGCCATCCTGAAGGAGGCCGGCTACGAGGGCGCCGGGACCTGCGAGTTCCTGGTGGCGATGGACGGCACGATCTCCTTCCTGGAGGTCAACACCCGTCTGCAGGTGGAGCACCCGGTCACCGAGGAGGTCACCGGGATCGACCTGGTCCGCGAGATGTTCCGGATCGCCGACGGCGAGGAGCTCGGCTACGGCGACCCGGAGGTGCGCGGCCACTCCTTCGAGTTCCGCATCAACGGCGAGGACCCGGGCCGTAACTTCCTGCCCGCGCCCGGCACCGTGACGCTGTTCGCCCCGCCGTCCGGCCCGGGCGTGCGCCTGGACTCCGGCGTGGAGACCGGCTCGGTCATCGGCCCCGCCTGGGACTCGCTGCTGGCCAAGCTGATCGTCTCCGGCCGCGACCGCAAGCAGGCCCTGGAGCGCGCCAAGCGCGCGCTGAACGAGTTCAAGGTCGAGGGCATGGCCACCGCCATCCCGTTCCACCAGGCGGTCGTCACCGACCCGGCGTTCGCGCCCGAGGTGCACGGCAGCGACGAGCCGTTCACGGTCTACACCCGCTGGATCGAGACCGAGTTCGACAACACCATCCCGGCGTTCGCGGGCACGGCCGGCGAGGCCGAGGAGGCCGAGACCCGGGAGACCGTGGTCGTCGAGGTCGGCGGCAAGCGGATCGAGGTCTCGCTGCCGTCCTCCCTGGGCGTCGCGGCGGCCCCGGCGGCCGGTGCCGCGGGTGCGGCCAAGGCCAAGCGCCGGGTGGGCGCCAAGAAGGCCGGTTCGGCCGTCAGCGGTGACACCCTGGCCTCGCCGATGCAGGGCACCATCGTCAAGGTCGCCGTTGAGGAGGGCCAGGTCGTCGCCGAGGGCGAGCTGATCGTGGTCCTGGAGGCGATGAAGATGGAGCAGCCGCTGAACGCCCACAAGTCGGGCACCATCGTCGGCCTCAAGGCCGAGGTGGGCGCGAGCGTCAGCAGCGGCGCCGCGCTGTGCGAGATCAAGGACTGACGCGAGCCCCGTCAACCACCGACCGGTCCGTACGCCCTTCGGGGTGTGCGGACCGGTCGCGTTCTCCGCTCGTACGGGGGACGGGCTCAGCGCCCACGCGGCAGACCCAACTCGGCCAGCCGGACCGGCATCCCGCCCGAGCCGACCGGCCCGCCGTGCGTGCCGGGGCGGCGCTGGGCGGGCAGCGGGGCGCCGCCGGGGGCCGGGGCGGGGCGGCGGCCCATCGGGCCGGGCTGGGTCTGGTGGACCGGGCCGCTGCCGGTGCCGTGCACCGGGGCGTCGCCGCCGGGGCCCGCGCCGAAGGGCGCCAGGTCGATCTGCACCCCGCAGTCGGCCAGCGCGTCCAGCTCGCGGACGGTGGCGTCGTCGGCGGTGGCCTGCTCGTCGGTGACCAGCCGGGTGATGGTCTCGGTGGCGACGGTCTGGAACATGCCGGCCGCGCCGAGCTTGGTGTGGTCGGCGAGGACGATGACCTCGGCGGCCGCCAGCACCATGGCCCGGTCCACGCTCGCGGACAGCATGTTCGCGGTCGACAGCCCGCGCTCGGCGGTCAGCCCGCTGCCGGAGATGAAGGCCTTGGTGACCCGCAGCCCCTGCAGCGACTGCTCGGCGCCGCTGCCCACCAGGGCGTAGTTGGAGCCGCGCAGGGTGCCGCCGGTCATCACCACCTCGACCCGGTTGGCGTGCGCCAGCGCCTGGGCGACCAGCAGCGAGTTGGTGACCACGGTCAGGCCGGGCACCCGGGCCAGCCGGCGGGCCAGCTCCTGGGTGGTGGTGCCGGCGCCGACCACCACCGCGTCGCCCTCCTCCACCAGCCCGGCGGCGAGGTCCGCGATGGCGCTCTTCTCCGCCGCGGACAGGTGGGTCTTCTGCGGGTAGCCGGGTTCGCGGCTGAAGCCGCCGGGGAGCACCGCGCCGCCGTGCCGGCGGTCGAGGAGCCCTTCTGCCTCCAGCGCCCGCACGTCGCGGCGCACGGTCACTTCGGAGGTCTGGACGACGCGGGCCAACTCCCGGAGCGAGACGGCTCCGTTGGCGCGCACCATTTCGAGGATCAACTGGCGACGTTCTGCTGCAAACACAGAACCGACGGTAACCTGCGTGACCGTCTGCTTTCAGGCGTTTGCAGCTAGTAGCTGGAATTGCTCACGCACGAGCGGCGCGTGACCGTACAATACGCGCCGTCAATAGCCCGGGACCGCGCCCGCCGTCCGGGTGACGATCACCCCTGCGCGAAGGGCGGCCACCGATCGGCAGCCGCCCTCAACTTCACGCCTTGAGCTCAGGATTCGCCGTCGGCCCGCTTGCGGATGTGCAGCTGCCGGGCGGCCTCGGCGGTCGAGCCGGAGACGGACGGGTAGACGGTGAAGCCGCTGGCCACCTGTTCGACGGTCAGATTGGCGTCCACCGCGAGCGAGATCGGGTGGATCAGCTCGCTGGCACGCGGGGCGACGACCACGCCGCCGACCACGATGCCGGTGCCCGGGCGGCAGAACAGCTTCACGAAGCCGTCCCGGATGCCCTGCATCTTCGCCCGCGGGTTGCCGCGCAGCGGCAGCTTGACCACGACGGCGTCCATCTTGCCGCACTCCACGTCGGCGGCGGTGTAGCCGACGGTGGCGATCTCCGGGTCGGTGAAGACGTTGGAGGCCACGGTCTTGAGGTTCAGCGGCTGCACCGCGTCGCCGAGCGCGTGGTACATCGCGATCCGGCCCTGCATGGCCGCCACCGAGGCGAGCATGAAGACGCCGGTGCAGTCACCGGCCGCGTACACGCCCGGGGCGCTGGTGCGGGAGACCCGGTCGACCCGGATCTGGCCCCAGTCGTTGAGCTTGACCCCGGCCCCCTCCAGGCCCATGTCGGCCGTGTTGGGGATCGAACCGACCGCCATCAGGCAGTGGGTGCCCTCGATCACCTGGCCGTCGGAGAGGGTCACCTCGACCCGGTCGCCGATCCGCTTGGCGCTCTCGGCGCGCGAGCGGCTCATCACGTTCATGCCGCGGCGCCGGAAGACGTCCTCCAGCACCTCGGCGGCATCCGGGTCCTCACCCGGCAGCACCCGGTCGCGGCTGGACACCAGGGTGACCTTGGACCCGAGCGCCTGGTAGGCGCCGGCGAACTCGGCGCCGGTCACACCGGAGCCGACCACGATCAGCTCGCGGGGCAGCTCCTCCAGGTCGTACACCTGGGTCCAGGTGAGGATCCGCTCGCCGTCCGGCTGGGCGTCCGGCAGCTCGCGCGGGTGGGCGCCGGTGGCGATCAGCACGGCGTCGGCGCGCAGCGACTGGACGCTGCCGTCGGGCGCGTCCACCAGCACCTCGCGGGAGCCGTCCACGGCCTGCCCGCCGGCGCCGAGCCGGCCGCGGCCGCGCAGCACGGTGACCCCGGCGCGGGTGACGGACTGGGTGATGTCGTGGGACTGCGCGATCGCCAGGCGCTTCACACGGCGGTTGACCTTGCCCAGGTCCACGCCGATGACCTTGGCCGGCCGGCCCTCGCCGTCGCCGTCGCGGGCGACCGTGATGCCCAGCTCCTCGTACGAGCTGTCGAAGGTGGTCATCACCTCCGCGGTCGCGATCAGGGTCTTCGACGGCACGCAGTCCGTGAGCACCGCCGATCCGCCCAGACCGTCGCGGTCGACGACGGTCACCTCCGCGCCGAGCTGAGCGGCGACCAGCGCCGCCTCGTAGCCGCCGGGTCCGCCACCGATGATCACGATCCGAGTCACGCTCACCATTGTCCCGCACGCCGAGAGTGCCGCCACAACGGGGTCCTGGCTCCGTACGAACCCCGGGGGCTCGTCCCCAGTCGCCCCGCTGCGTGCGCCGACCGGGCTACGCTGGCCCCCATGCCCCTTTACGCCGCGTATGCCACCAACCTCGATGCCCGGCAGATGACCCGCCGAGCCCCGCACTCCCCGCTGCGCGGCACGGGGTGGCTGGACGGCTGGCGGCTCACCTTCGGCGGCGAGCAGCTCGGCTGGGAGGGCTCGCTGGCCACCGTGGTCGAGGACGGGAAGGACCAGGTCTTCGTCTCGCTCTACGACATCGCGCCGATGGACGAGGAGGGCCTGGACCGCTGGGAGGGCGTCCAGCTCGGCATCTACCGCAAGATCAAGCTGCGCGCGCACACCCTGGACGGCGACATCCCGGTCTGGACGTACGTGCTCAACGACTACGAGGGCGGTCTGCCCGCGGCCCGCTACCTCGGCCTGATCGCCGACGCCGCGGAGAGCGCCGGCGCCCCGCACGACTACGTGATGGACCTGCGCCGCCGGCCGTGCTGACGCCGGCCTCCTCCCGGCCGGTCTTCTTTCTGTACGTACCGACAAGCCCGGTCACCCGAAAAGCGCCACCGAGCTGTGTTTTCGGGTCAACCGGGTAACGATCCGGCAAGCCGCGCCAGAATTTCTACGCGCGTAGCCGATTCCCGTCTATCCTCGGACCCGTGAACGCTTCTCCTCAGTCGGTCGTCTCCACCGACCCCTACGCCGCCGCCCAGGCCGCCGCCGAGCGCCTGCGCGAGCTGACCGGTGCCGAGCGGCACGACGTCGCCCTGGTGATGGGCTCCGGCTGGGTGCCGGCCGCCGACGCCCTGGGCGAGACCGTGGCCGAGTTCCCGGTCACCGAGCTCCCGGGCTTCCCCGCCCCCGCCGTCGCCGGCCACGCCGGCAAGATCCGCTCGGTGAAGATCGGCGACAAGCGCGCCCTGATCTTCCTCGGCCGCAACCACTACTACGAGGGCCACGGCGTGGCCACCGTCGTCCACGGCGTGCGCACCGCCGCCGCGGCCGGCTGCGGCATCATCGTCCTCACCAACGGCTGTGGCGGCCTGCGCGAGGGCTGGGTGCCCGGCCAGCCGGTGCTGATCCGCGACCACATCAACCTGACCGCGGACTCCCCGATCGTCGGCGCCAACTTCGTCGACCTCACCGACCTGTACTCCAAGCGCCTGCGCGCCCTGTGCCACGAGGTCGACCCGTCCCTGGACGAGGCCGTCTACGTCCAGTTCCGCGGCCCGCACTACGAGACCCCGGCCGAGGTCAACATGGCCCGGGTGATCGGCGGCGAGCTGGTCGGCATGTCCACCACCCTGGAGGCCATCGCCGCCCGCGAGGCCGGCGCCGAGGTGCTCGGCATCTCCCTGGTCACCAACCTGGCCGCCGGCATGACCGGCGAGCCGCTCAACCACGAAGAGGTGCTGGAGGCCGGCAAGGCCTCCGCCGAGCGCATGGGCGAGCTGCTGGCGAAGGTCCTGGAGCGGATCTGACGCCTGCCGGGCGCAGAATCATGAGTGACGGGGCCCACGGGCGGC
Organism: Kitasatospora sp. NPDC018058; assembly: GCF_044327205.1. Taxonomy (NCBI): domain Bacteria; kingdom Bacillati; phylum Actinomycetota; class Actinomycetes; order Kitasatosporales; family Streptomycetaceae; genus Kitasatospora; species Kitasatospora sp. NPDC018058. The sequence goes on from NZ_JBIRFA010000011.1 coordinate 40,905, forward strand.
GTGATCCGCTGATCACGCCTTCCCGCGGGCCCCGTCCGCATGTGCACACCTCTTCCCTTCTCGCGCGGAACCCTCCGGCCGACACACCGACGCACTTCCCGATGGAGCAGGCAACCATGACGCAGGCACTCAACCCCGACCTCCTCACCCGGGCCCGGACCTGGCTGGCCGAGGACCCCGACCCGCAGACCCGCGAGGAGCTGACCTCCCTGCTGGCCCGGGCCGAGGCCCCGGAGGCCGAGACGGACAGCAAGCTCGCCTGGTCCGAGCTCACCGAGCGCTTCGCCGACCGCCTTCAGTTCGGCACCGCCGGCCTGCGCGGCGAACTCGGCGCCGGCCCGATGCGGATGAACCGCGCCGTGGTGATCCGGGCCGCCGCCGGCCTGGTCGCGTACGTCAAGAAGGAGAACCTGGGCGACCTGGTCGTCATCGGCTACGACGCCCGGTACAAGTCGTACGACTTCGCCCGCGACACCGCCGCCGTGGTGGTCGCCGCCGGCCTGCGCGCCGCGCTGCTGCCGCGCCCGCTGCCGACCCCGGTGCTCGCCTTCGCCGTCCGTCATCTGGGTGCGGCCGCCGGAGTGACCGTCACCGCCAGCCACAACCCGCCGCAGGACAACGGCTACAAGGTCTACCTGGGCGACGGCTCGCAGATCGTCCCGCCGGCCGACGCCGGGATCGCCGCCGAGATCGACGCGATCGGCTCGCTGAACGACGTCCCGCGCGCCGAGGAGGGCTGGGAGGTGCTCGGCGAGGACGTCATCGAGGCCTACCTGACCCGGGCCGTCTCCATCGTCGACGAGCACAGCCCGCGCGAGCTGGACGTGGTCTACACCCCGATGCACGGCGTCGGCCGCGACACCCTGGTCGCCGCCTTCCGCCGGGCCGGCTTCCCGGCGCCCACCGTGGTCGCCGAGCAGGCCGAGCCCGACCCGGACTTCCCGACCGTGGCCTTCCCCAACCCGGAGGAGCCGGGGGCGATGGACCTCGCCTTCCGCACCGCGGCCGAGGTCGGCCCGGACATCGTGATCGCCAACGACCCGGATGCGGACCGCTGCGCGGTGGCCGTCCCCACCAACGCCAACGTGGCCGGCAGCGGCAACGGCACCTCCGGCTGGCGGATGCTGCGCGGCGACGAGGTCGGCGCGCTGCTCGGCTCCGCCCTGGTCGCCAAGAAGGCCGAGGGCACCTTCGCCACCACCATCGTCTCCGCCACCCTGCTCGGGCGGATCGCCGAGGCGGCGGGCCTGGGCTACACCGAGACGCTGACCGGCTTCAAGTGGATCTCCCGCGCCGAGGGCCTGCGCTACGGCTACGAGGAGGCGCTCGGCTACTGCGTGGACCCGGAGGGCGTCCGGGACAAGGACGGCATCACCGCCGCCCTGCTGGTCGCCGAGCTCGCCGCGACCCTCAAGAAGTCCGGCCGCACCCTGACCGACCTGCTGGACGACCTGGCGCTGGAGCACGGCCTGCACGCCACCGACCAGCTCTCCGTCCGGGTCCAGAACCTCTCGCTGATCGCCGACGCCATGCGCCGCCTGCGCGAGCAGCCCCCGACCGTCCTGGCCGGCCTGACCGTCACCCGTGCCGACGACCTCTCGGCCGGCTCCGCCGACCTGCCCCCGACCGACGGCCTGCGCTACTACCTCGCCGGCGAGGCCGTCCGCTCCGCCCGCATCGTGGTGCGTCCCTCCGGCACCGAGCCCAAGCTCAAGTGCTACCTGGAGGTCGTCCTCCCGGTCGCCAGCGCGGCCGACCTCACCGCCACCCGCACCCGCGCCGACGAGCTCCTCGCCACCGTCAAGCAGGACCTCGCCCGGGCCGCAGGCATCTGACCCACCCGTGTGAAAGGACCCGCCGGTACGCGACCGGCGGGCCCTTCCCGTGCGTTCGTCGGGTCAGACCGTGATCACCGTGATCAGGGCGACCAGGCCGGCCAGGGTGGGGGCGATGATCCACCAGCACCACTGGACGACCACGGGCCCGGCGGCGTCGGGGCGGGTGGCGTTGCGCTCGGCCATCTCCTGGAGGACGTCGGTGATCTGGTCGGACCAGGCGCGGGTGGGGTCCGGGGAGCCCTGGACCACCGGGTTGGTCTGACGGCCGAAGACCATGCCCATCCGGGAGGCGTGCTCGGCGGCGCCGCGGGTCTGGGCGCGGGTGGCGCGCTTGCGCTGGCGCAGGGAGACCGGGACGGCCCAGACCTGGTACTTCTTGCCGCCGGCGAGGAGCTCGACCGAGTAGCCCGCGCGCAGGGCGTCCACCGAGGCCCAGGGGGCGGTGATGGTCCGCCACGGGTTGCGGACGAGCAGGCGGCGCCTGTCGGCCAGCACCGCCGGGCGCAGCGTGTAGGCGATCACCGGGAAGGCGAACACCGGTACGGCCGCGAGGGCGACGTACGGGGTCTTCCCGGTGCCGGTCACCACCGCGTCGCCGATCAGCCAGGCGGCGACGGCCAACAGGAACACACCGGAGATGACGCCGGGGACGGAGCGGTACACGCGGTCCGCGTACTCGGGCTCCCCGTCGGGGGCGGCCGGGCCCTGGTGGGGCTTGCCGTCGGATTCGGTCATGGCGTCGATTCTGCCCCATACCCCTCACCAGCAGGTCTCGGTCCGGCCACGAATGGCAGGCGCCCTAGCGGTCGACTACGCGCGTAGATATGCTGCTCTGGTGACTATGTCCACTGTTGCAGCCAATGCCCCCGGCGTTGCGGGCAGCGGCCTCGCGGACGTTGCGGCGTCCGAGGCCTCACTCCGCCGCTTCCTGCACGGCCTGCCCGGCGTCGACCAGGTCGGCCTTGAGGCGCGCGCCGCCACCCTCGGTACCCGCTCGATCAAGACCACGGCGAAGGCCAATGCCATCGACCTGGCGATCTCCATGATCGACCTGACCACGCTGGAGGGCGCGGACACGGTCGGCAAGGTGCGCGCGCTGTGCGCGAAGGGCAGGACCCCCGACCCGACCGACCCGACCACCCCGCGCGTCGCCGCCATCTGTGTCTACCCCGACATGGTCGCCACCGCGAAGGACGCCCTGCGCGGCACCGACATCCAGGTCGCCTCCGTGGCCACCGCCTTCCCGGCCGGCCGCGCCGCCCTCCCGGTCAAGCTCGCCGACACCGCCGACGCGGTGGCCGCGGGTGCCGACGAGATCGACATGGTGATCGACCGTGGCGCCTTCCTCTCCGGCCGCTACCTCGACGTCTTCAACGAGATCGTCGCCGTCAAGGAGGCGTGCAAGCGCGCCGACGGCAGCTACGCCCACCTCAAGGTGATCTTCGAGACCGGCGAGCTGCAGACGTACGACAACGTGCGTCGCGTCTCCTGGCTGGCGATGCTGGCCGGTGCCGACTTCATCAAGACCTCCACCGGCAAGGTCGCCGTCAACGCGACCCCGCCGGTCACCCTGCTGATGCTGGAGGCGGTCCGCGACTTCCGCGCGCAGACCGGCGTCCAGGTCGGCGTGAAGCCCGCCGGCGGCATCAAGACCACCAAGGACGCGATGAAGTACCTGGTGATGGTCAACGAGACCCTCGGCGACGACTGGCTGACCCCGCACTGGTTCCGCTTCGGCGCCTCCAGCCTGCTCAACGACCTGCTGATGCAGCGCCAGAAGCTCGCCACCGGACGCTACTCCGGCCCCGACTACGTGACGGTGGACTGATCACCATGGCCAAGAAGAAGAACATCGAGGAGCCCGTGCGCAAGGCCGGCCTCTTCGAGTACGCACCGGCCCCCGAGTCCCCCGCCGCCGCGGGTGACATCGCCACCTCGTACGGCCACTTCATCGGCGGCGAGTTCGTCGACTCCTCCGGCAGCGAGGCCCTGAAGACGGTCAACCCGGCCACCGAGCAGGTGCTCGCCGAGTTCGCCCAGGGCACCGACGAGGACGTGGACCGTGCCGTCGCCGCCGCCCGCAAGGCCTTCGCGGACTGGTCGGCGCTGCCCGGCAGCGAGCGCGCCAAGTACCTGTTCCGGATCGCCCGGATCGTCCAGGAGCGCAGCCGCGAGCTGGCGGTGCTGGAGTCGATCGACAACGGCAAGCCGATCCGCGAGACCCGCGACGTCGACCTGCCGCTGGTCGCCGCGCACTTCTTCTACTACGCGGGCTGGGCGGACAAGCTGGACTACGCCGGCTTCGGTCCGAACCCGAAGCCGCTGGGCGTGGCCGGCCAGGTCATCCCGTGGAACTTCCCGCTGCTGATGCTGGCGTGGAAGATCGCGCCCGCCCTGGCGACCGGCAACACGGTCGTCCTGAAGCCGGCCGAGACCACCCCGCTGACCGCGCTGCGCTTCGCCGAGATCTGCCGCCAGGCCGGTCTGCCGAAGGGCGTCGTCAACATCGTCACCGGTGACGGCCGTACGGGCGCCGCGCTGACCGCGCACCCGGACGTCAACAAGGTCGCCTTCACCGGCTCCACCCCGGTCGGCCGGGCCATCGCCAAGCAGCTGGCCGGCACCCGCAAGAAGCTCTCGCTGGAGCTGGGCGGCAAGGCCGCGAACATCGTCTTCGACGACGCGCCGATCGACCAGGCGGTCGAGGGCATCGTCAACGGCATCTTCTTCAACCAGGGCCACGTCTGCTGCGCGGGCTCGCGCCTGCTGGTCCAGGAGTCGATCCAGGACGAGCTGCTGGAGGCCCTGAAACGCCGGATGGGCACCCTGCGGGTCGGCGACCCGCTGGACAAGAACACCGACATCGGCGCCATCAACTCGGCCGAGCAGCTGGCCCGGATCACCGCGCTGACCGAGGCCGGCGAGGCCGAGGGCGCCGAGCGCTGGTCGCCGGCCTGCGAGCTGCCGGGCACCGGCTTCTGGTTCAAGCCGACCCTGTTCACCGGCGTCAGCCAGGCCCACCGGATCGCCCAGGAGGAGATCTTCGGCCCGGTCCTGTCGGTGCTGACCTTCCGCACCCCCGACGAGGCGGTCGCGAAGGCCAACAACACCCCGTACGGCCTCTCCGCCGGCATCTGGACGGAGAAGGGCTCGCGCATCCTCTGGATGGCCAACAAGCTCAAGGCCGGTGTGGTCTGGGCCAACACCTTCAACAAGTTCGACCCGACCTCGCCGTTCGGCGGCTACAAGGAGTCGGGCTACGGCCGCGAGGGTGGCCGCCACGGTCTGGAGGCCTACCTCGATGTCTGACACGACCTTCGCGCGTCTTGACGTCCTCAAGACCTACAAGCTGTACGTCGGCGGGAAGTTCCCGCGCTCCGAGAGCGGGCGGGTGTACGAGGTGACCGACGCAAAGGGCGAGTGGCTCGCCAACGCCCCGCTGGGCACCCGCAAGGACGCCCGCGACGCCGTCGTGGCCGCCCGCGCGGCGGTCAAGGGCTGGGCCGGCACCACCGCGTACAACCGCGGCCAGGTGCTGTACCGGGTGGCCGAGATGCTGCAGGGCCGGCGCGAGCAGTTCGCCGCCGAGGTGGCCGTCTCCGAGGGCATCGGTCCCAAGAAGGCCGCCGCGCTGGTGGACGCCGCGATCGACCGCTGGGTCTGGTACGCGGGTTGGACGGACAAGGTCGCCCAGATCGCGGGCGGCGCCAACCCGGTGGCCGGGCCGTACTTCAATCTGTCCACCCCGGAGCCGACCGGCGTGGTCGGGATCGTCGCGCCGCAGGCCGGGTACGGGCACTCGCTGCTCGGCCTGGTCTCGGTGATCGCCCCGGCGATCGCCACCGGCAACACGGTCGTGGTCGCGGCCGCCGCGGACGCCCCACTGCCCGCGCTGTCGCTGGGCGAGGTGCTGGCCACCTCGGACGTCCCGGGCGGCGTGGTCAACATCATCTCGGGCCGGACCGCGGACATCGCCCCCACGCTGGCCTCGCACCAGGACGTCAACGCGCTGGACCTCACCGGGGCCATCGCTTCCGACGGCCCCGGCGCGGCGCCCGCCCTGGAGGCCGCCGCCGCGGATACCCTGAAGCGGGTGGTCCGTCCGGAGCTGGACCCGTTCGCCCAGGACTGGACGAATGCGCCCGGTACGGACCGGCTACTCTCGTTCCTGGAGACGAAGACGGTCTGGCACCCGATGGGGATCTGACCCTCCGTCGCCAACAGGTAACAACTCCACAGACTGGCCGTCCCCAGTGCCCTCCCCCCCCGGGGCCCGGACGGTCATTGGACGGACCCGCGCCTCTCCCCCCCTGGCGCGGGTCCGTCGGTGTTCCGGCGACTTTCGGCGACAGCCGCTACCCGCCGATGATCCACCGCGCCCTGGCCACCCCGGCGGCCCGGAAGTTCTGAGCACACCGGTTTCGGCAACCGGCCGGGATGCGTCAGACTGGTGTCCCGTGAGTGACTCCCCCATGAATCCCGCCCCGCCGGCCCATGCCCGGGTGATCCTGCTCTCCGGACCCTCCGGATCGGGGAAGTCCTCGCTCGCCGAGCGCAGCGGCCTGCCGGTGCTCCAGCTGGACGACTTCTACAAGGACGGGGACGACCCGACCCTGCCCCGGCTGCCGGACGGCGCCGTGGACTGGGACTCCCCGCTCGCCTGGCACCGTGACCAGGCCGTCGCCGCGATCCGCGCGCTGTACGAGCACGGCCGCGCGGACGTACCGGTGTACTCGATCCCGGACAACGGCCGGATCGCCACCCGCGGCCTGGACCTGGGCGGCGCGACCGCATTCATCGCGGAGGGCATCTTCGCCGCCGAGATCGTGACGGAGTGCGCCGCCGAGGGCCTGTTGGGCGACGCCCTGTGCCTGCGCAACGGCGCGCTCACCACGGCCTGGCGCCGGCTGCGCCGGGACGTCCGCGAGGGCCGCAAGTCGCTGCCGGTGCTGCTGCGCCGGGGCTTCCGGCTGATGCGGGCCGAGCGCTCCATCGTCGGGCGGCAGGTCTCGCTGGGCTCGTACCCGTGCGCCGGGCCGGAGGCCTACCGCCGGGTCCGCGCGGCGGCCGGGCGGCGCGAGCTCTCGGCGGTCTGAGGCCCCGGGGCGCATCCCCCGAACAGCGACGACGACGGGCCCGGTGCGTCTCCCCCGCACCGGGCCCGTCGCCTTCCCGAACGGCTCTCGGCTCCCCACTGGCACCCGCTCCCCCGAGTCGGTGCCCCCGAACCGCGACCGTCCGTTCCCCGTCCCCCGACGGGAGTCCTCTGTGAGTCCTACGCGACCAGCTCGCCGAACGCCCGGACGGTGTCGCCCGACTTGTTCAGGTGCTCGTCGTCGCGCAGCCGGCGCAGGGCGCGCCAGATGCTGCTCTTGACCGTGCCGACGCTGATCCCCAGCACGTCGGCGATCTCCGGGTCGGTCTTGCCCTCGTAGTACCGCAGCACCAGCATGGTCCGCTGGTTCTCCGGCAGCTTCGCCAGCGCCTGCCAGAGCACGGTGCGCAGCTCGGTGCCGCCCATCGCGTCGGTGTCGCCGGCCGTCTCCGGCAGCTCCTCGGTCGGGTACTCGTTGACCTTGCGGCGCCGCCAGGCGGAGATGTGCAGGTTGGTCATGGTGCGGCGGAGGTACCCGCCGACCGCGGCCTTGTCGGTGATCCGGCCCCAGGCCCGGTAGGTGCTGAAGAGCGCGCTCTGCAGCAGGTCCTCGGCCTCGTAGCGGTCACCGGTCAGGTGGTACGCCGTGGCGTACAGGGAGGCGCGGCGCTCGCGCACGTACGCGGTGAACTCCGTGATGTGGTCCTCCGCGACGGCCGAGTGCTCCCCCTGCGCGTCTCCCTGTCCCGCCTCGGTGGTGCGGGCCGGTGCGGGGTTCAGCCGCAGCAGCGTCGCACCGGCGGCCTCGCGGCTGGTCGGCTCCCCCGAACCGACCGTCCGCAGGCCGTTGTTCCCCCCGGTTCCCCTGGTTCCCCCATGAACCCCCGGGGCGTCCTTGCCCTCGACGCGGACGGGGAGGATCCCCCGCAGCGTGAGGGTGTTGGCGGAGTCGACCGCACTCCCCAGTCGGCCGATCCCGTACAGCTCCCCCGTCCTGCCGCCGCCGCTCACCCGGCGTGCGACAGGGTTTCCACCGGTGCTGTGCGCGCACCCCCGTACGGTTACGGCACCGGAGTTCTCGTCGGTCCTGACCTCGTACCGGGTCCGATGGGTGGTCGCTGAGGAACGCGCGGTGCGGAGAGCCGGGTTGGTCCGGGTCTGAAGCGTGGCGTTCATCGTGCGCCCCCTGGGTCGGTACGAGCGGTTCCTGTTGCCGCCCTCCAGCCGGCCCTTGCGGCCCGCTGTCCTGCGGCGACATGGAAAATCCTGCCCGCCGGTTGTGATGGCGCTGTCCGCCGACTGTCACAGGGGTGTCACAGGGGCGGGCCCTTCGTCCCGGTCCGCCTCCCTTCCTACCGGACGCCGGTAGCCGTCCTTCCGGTTCCCATACGGGCGGTGACCGGTCCGGGGGGTGATTCGCCGCCTCCGGTGGGCCAAAATGGGGCCGTGCCTTTCCTCCTACTGATCGAGGACGACGACGCCATCCGGACCGGCCTCGAACTCGCCCTCACCCGCCAGGGCCACCGCGTGGCCACCGCCGCCTCCGGTGAGGACGGTCTGAAGCTCTTCAAGGAGCAGCGACCCGACCTGATCGTGCTGGACGTGATGCTGCCCGGGATCGACGGCTTCGAGGTGTGCCGCCGGATCCGCCGCACCGACCAGCTGCCGATCATCCTGCTCACCGCGCGCTCGGACGACATCGACGTGGTCGTGGGCCTGGAGTCCGGCGCGGACGACTACGTGGTGAAGCCGGTGCAGCCGCGCGTCCTGGACGCCCGGATCCGGGCGGTGCTGCGGCGCGGGGAGCGGGAGAGCTCGGACTCCTCCGCGTACGGCAGCGTGGTGATCGACCGGGCGGCGATGACCGTCACCAAGGACGGGCAGGACCTCCAGCTCACCCCGACCGAGCTGCGGCTGCTGCTGGAGCTCAGCCGCCGGCCCGGTCAGGCGCTCTCCCGCCAGCAGCTGCTGCGGCTGGTCTGGGAGCACGACTACCTCGGCGACTCGCGCCTGGTGGACGCCTGTGTGCAGCGGCTGCGGGCGAAGGTCGAGGACGTACCGTCCGCTCCGACACTGATCCGCACCGTGCGCGGCGTCGGTTACCGACTGGACCCGCCGACGGTCTGACCACACACTCCAGGCATTCTGAACTCCCGTACGACGACAGGCTCTTGTGACTGACCATCAGCAGACTGCCCGGCGGTTCTCCGCGGGCCGGTGGCGGAAGCTGCGCTCCCTGCGGGTGCGGCTGATCGCGGTGTTCGCGGCGGTCGCGCTGCTCGCCGCCGTCTCGGCCTCCGGCATCGCGTACTGGCTGAACCGCGACGCGGTGCTCAAGCGTGCCCAGGACACCGCGCTGAACGACTTCCGGGTCTCGCTCAGCCGCAACGTCTCCGACCTGCCGCTGAACGCCAGTTGCCCGGACCTCGCCACGCTGGCCTCCAACGTGGCGAGCTCCGGCCTGAGTTACGACGTGGTGGTGGTCGACCCGGCGCACCCGGAGTGCCCGGCCTCCTCCGACCCGCAGCACTACACGCTGGCCGACGTGCCGACGGCGCTGCAGTCCACCGTCGCCAAGCCGCGCGAGGTCAGCGAGAGCAACCCGTACCCGTACCACCTGTACTGGCAGCGGCAGAACCTGGAGGGCCGCCCGTTCGTGATCGGCGGCACCAAGGTGGTGCCGAACGGCCCGACGGCGTACGTCTTCAAGTCGCTGGAGAACGAGCGGGCCGACCTCAACACCCTGGGCTGGTCGCTGGCCATCGCGACACTGCTCGCGCTGATCGGCTCGGCGCTGCTCGCCCAGGCCGCCTCGGCGACCGTGCTGCGGCCGGTCAAGCGGCTCGGCGAGGCCGCCCGGCGGCTCGGCCAGGGGCACCTGGACACCCGGCTGGAGGTCGAGGGCTCCGACGAGCTCGCCGACCTAGCGCGGACGTTCAATCGGGCCGCGGAGTCACTGCACGAGCAGGTCGAGGAGCTGAGCGCGCGCGAGGCGCAGAGCCGGCGGTTCGTCGCCGACATGTCCCACGAGCTGCGCACCCCGCTGACCGCGATGACCGCGGTGACGGACATCCTGGAGGACGAGGCCGAGTCGCTGGACCCGATGATCGAGCCGGCCGTCCGGCTCGTGGTGAGCGAGACCCGGCGGCTGTCCGACCTGGTGGAGAACCTGATGGAGGTGACCCGCTTCGACGCCGGCACCGCCAAGCTGGTCGCCGACGAGGTGGACATCGCCGACCTGATCATGTCCTGCATCGACGGCCGGGCCTGGTACGACGCGGTCGAACTGGACGCCCCGCGCGGCATCCTGGCCGTGGTCGACCCGCGCCGACTGGACGTGGTCTTCGCCAACCTGATCGGCAACGCGCTCAAGCACGGCGGCTCACCGGTGCGGGTCAAGGTCCGGCAGACCGAGGACTCGGTCGTGATCGAGGTCTCCGACAGCGGCCCCGGCATCCCGGAGGACGTGCTGCCGCTGGTCTTCGACCGCTTCTACAAGGCCGACCGGGGGCGGGCCCGCTCGGAGGGCAGCGGTCTGGGCCTGTCCATCGCGATGGCCAACGCACAGATCCACGGGGGGACGATCACGGCGGCCAACGGGGAGGTCGGTGCGGTGTTCACCCTGACGCTGCCGCTGACCCCGCCGCCTCCGCCGTCCGCGGGCGAGGCCGAGGGCCGCCCCGCCGGCGACGCCGCCGAGGACAAGGACGCCACGTGACCGCCCCCACCCGCACCACCGTGCGCCGCACCGCCGGCGTACTGCTCCTGCTCGCGCTGGCCTCCGGCTGCGGCATCCGGCCGACCGCCGTACCGGTGGACGCCGGCGCGCCCGCCAGCCGGACCGCCTGCCCGACCGCGCCGCACATACCGACCGCCCTGGCCACTCCGTCCGGCCCGGCGCCGGTCTCGACCCCGGCCCGCGCCAAGGCGAGCGCCGGCCCGAGCCCGTCGCCCACCCTGGTGACGCCCGGTTCGCCGCCGCCGGACAACGTGTTCAGCGCGGTGCCGACGGCCTCGCCGTGTAAGTGAGGAGGCGGTGCGAAGGGGCGCGTCCGGGAATGTTCACGCCCGGTGTGGAACCGCCGCGCCACCGGTTCACGTCCTTCCCCCCGTGCAGCGAGATGGCACCAGGACACGCGACGAGCGTTCCGGCGCGCGGACCGAGACGAGGCCGGCGGCGGCCGTCCACCGTTCCCTCCGACTGGCGGGGCTGGCGGGCCTGGCCCTCCACCTGACGCTGGCGCTCTGGCTGGTGCTGAGACCCCTGCCGGTGGCCTGGGTGTACGACGCCAACCTGACGCCGCTCGCCTCGCTCCGCTCCTCCACCACCTGGCAGGTGGTCGGCGAGTTCCTGCTGCTCGCCCCGCTCGGGGTCCTGCTCCCGTTGGCCGGCGGCCGGATCCGGGCCCCCTGGCTGCCGTCCTTCCTGCGCACCACCGGCGTGTCCGCCCTGCTGGCGACCGGCCTGGAGTTCCTCTCCTCCTGGACACCCGGGCACGTCCTCAACGTGGACCACATACTGTTCGCCGTGATCGGCGTGGTGATCGCCCACCTCGCCCTCGTCCCCGGCCTGCGCCACCTGCTGCGGGACCGCCGGCCGAGTCCGCGGGCACCGCGGGTCGCCGTCCTGACCGGCGCGCCGATGACCGCCACCGTCGCCCCGACGATGGCGGTCGCGCCCGCGGCCCGTCCGCGCGCCTACGCGGAGCCGACGCCGCCGGTGGGCTGAGGTTCCGCCCTCACCACCCGGCCGCCGACCTCGATCAGCCCGTCCGGACGCGGCCCGGTCAGCAGCTGCGAGCCCCGACCCTGGGTGATGGTCAGCTCCCGTCCGAGCCGGGCGGTCAGCAGCAGGGCGGCCGCGCCGGTCGCCTCGTCCTCGTCGATCCCGTCGCCCCGGCCGGGGAAGGCCCGCGCCCGGATCGTCCCGGCCGCCTCGTCCTGCCAGGCCCAGGCGTAGATCCACTCCCCCGGCGGCGGCACCCGGAGCGCGTCCACCTCGGCCGCCGAGCCGTACTGCCGCAGGGTGCGCCCCGGGGCCCACTCGGGCCGGGCCCCGATCCGGGTGAGCGCGTCCTCGTGCCGGACGGCGACCGGGCCGGCCGCGGTGACCAGCCGGTCCACGCCGAGCAGCCAGGCCGTGCCGACGCAGGGGTGACCGGCGAAGGGCAGCCGCACACTCGGGGTGTAGATGTCGATCTCCCCGCGCTCCGGGTCGTCGACGAACACCGTCTCGCTGAAGCCGAGTTCGCGCGCGAAGGCCTGCCGCTCCGCCCGCTCCGGCACGGCGGCGCCGTCGCGCACCACACCGAGTTCGTTGCCGTGCTGTCCGTCGGGCCCGCAAAAGACCCGCAGCACCTCATGGCCAGTCATTTCCCACCTCGTCAACTGCCGTGCCGGCGCAGCGCAACGACACCGTGATGAAAAGGCGACGACGGATGTCGGCCGCCTCCAGTACTGTGCGCTCTCGTCCCCGAACGGTTTCCGCCGTTTCTCTTCCTCCCACAGGAAACCCCCCTTGAACAATCTCGACTTCAGCGCCGAGCCGCTGTTCTCCTGGTACGTCGTCGCGCTGGCGTTCAGCGGCGTCTCCATACTGGTCTTCGGGGCGTTGCCCATCGCCGGCCTGAAGGTCGTCCTGCGGATCGTCAGCATCCTCGCCGGCCTCGGACTCCTGGGGTACGCCTACTACCTCGCGTTCGTGTTCGAGGGCGGCACGTACACCCTCTACTACAAGATATTCGTCGTGCCGATCGCGGTGATCGCCCTCCTGGTGAAGGAGATCGTCGATCGCGGCAAGGCCACGAAGCGGCCGCAGACCCCGCCGGTCGGGATGTACGACCCCAACGCGCAGCAGGCCCCGTTCAACCCGAACGCGCAGCAGGCCCCGTTCAACCCGAACGCGCAGCAGGCCCCGTCCGACCCGAACGCGCCTCAGCCCCGCCAGCCGGTGCCGCCGCAGGGCGCCGTGCCGGTGCCGCCCGTGCCGGTGCCGCCCGTTCCGGCACAGGGCGCCGTGCCCGGATCGCCGTACCAGCCGGGTGTCCCGGCGCAGCCGGTGGCCGACAACCCGTACGCCCAGCCCACCCAGCCACAGCCGCCGCAGCACCCGGCCGGCTGACCCGCCGTCCGTAGGCCGAAGGCCCGTCCGTCCCCGCTTCGCAGCGGGTGACGGGCGGGCCTTCGGTCATACGGGATCAGTTCCCGGCGCCCTGCGCGCCCCTGCGGCGGCGCGCCACCACCAGGGTGCCGACGCCGAGGGCGATCGCCGTCGCGCCGGTGATCGCCGTCGGGGCGGAGGAGGAGCCGCCGGTGGAGGCCAGCTGGGCGCCGGTCCCGGCGGCCGGGGCAGCCGGGGCCGCGGCGGCCCGCGCGGTGTCGCCGGTCTGCTCGACGGCGGCCGCCGGGCTCGGCGCACCGGTGGTGGCCTGCGCGGCCGGGACGACCGGGGCGGTGGACGGGTCGGCGGTGGCGGCCGGGGTGGTCGGCGCCGCACTGGTGGCCGGGGAGGTGGGGGCCGGGATGCCGGTGGGGCCCGCCGCGGCCTCGATCGTGAAGTCGACCTTCGGGCTGAACGCCTCGGCCGCGCTCTCATCGGTGCCGGGCAGGCTACCGGCGATCGCGACCAGGGAATCGGAGAGGACCGGAGTGTCCTTCGTGAAGGCCAGTCGGACGTTGATCGTCCGGGTCCCGCCCTTCGGCAGGGTGATGACGGCGGCGTCCTTGCTGCCGGCCCGCAGCGCTATGTAGAGCCAGGCCGGGTGGTCCGAGTCGCCTCCGGGGGCGCCCTCCGCCCACTCGCCGTTCGGCCCCTGGAACTCGAACGTGACCGTCCCGGAGGGGAGTACGGCCTGCCCCTGGAACACGACCGCGGGCACGAGACGGATGTCCTTGCCGCTGTTGTTGGTGAGGACCAGCTTGAACGGCTTCGCCTCGCCGCCCGCCGTGAACGTGGCGGGCATCCCGTCGAGCCTGACGTCCGCCGTGGCGGCGGGCGTGGACGCCGGGGTGGTCGGCGTGACCGCCGGGACGATCACGAGGCCCGGGTAGCCGCTCATCGCGTTCGAGATGCGCTGCTCGGGCGGCAGGGTGGGGTCCGAGACGATGGCGTTGAAACCCGCCCCCACCCGGCCGGCCGGGGCGTCGGCGGTGACGGTGAGCCGCAGTCGGTAGGCGGCCTCGGAGCCGGCCGCCAGGTGCGGCCCGACGTTCCGGTCGATGTCCCAGACTCCGCCGTTGATCCCGCCCCGTGCCTCCGCGTCCCGCCACTGGGTGCCGCCGGGGGCCTGGTACTCCAGCTTGAACTGGCTCGGCTTGCTGCCGATGGTGTCCGCGATGGTGAAGACCGACCCCAGCACGTCCATCTGGTGGTCGGCGGTGTTCTTGAGAATCGCGGTGAACTCGGTCGGCGCTCCACCCGCCTTGACCGTGCTCGGCATACCGCTGAAGGCAACGGTGACCGGCGAGAACTGGACCTGGGGGCCCTGGGTCTCGGTGCCGGCCGTCGGGGCCGCGTGGACGGCCGGGGCCGAGGCCAGGGTGAGACCGGAGACCAGGGTGGCGGTGGCGGCTGCGGCGAGGAGTCTGCGGGACTGACTGCGCAATGGAACCTCACGGAAGAATTCGGGTGGACACCCGAGAAGAATGCGAAATCGCAGGCGTGAGGGGCCGTTTGAGGCCGTGCAGGCGCCGCCGATCCGCCCCCCACCATCCGCGACCGCGGAATCATATCCCCCCGGTCGTACAGTTTTGCGAACGGGTTTTCCGCGCCCCGCGGGACCTTGCCTCAGGGGAATCCCTGAGGCGGACCCCGACTCCGGCCTACGCCTCCCCGGTGACCTGTCGGGGTGGGGAATCGCCTGGTGGGCGGAGGTTTTCGGGCCGGCGGACGCCGAGTATGGAGATACGCCCGCCGGACCAGCCGGACCGGGCCGCCAGCCCGAGGAGCCGACATGAGTGCCCGTCTCGCCCGCCCCCGTCACAACCGCGTCATCGCCGGCGTCTGCGCCGGGATCGCCGAGCGCTTCGGCCTGACCCCGTGGACCGTCCGCCTGATCTTCCTGCTCTCCTGCCTGCTGCCCGGCCCGCAGTTCCTGGTCTACCTCGCCCTGTGGGTGCTGCTCCCCCAGGAGCCGTGACGCCGTACGGGCGGGCACGACGACGGGCCGCCCGCTCCCGGGTTCTCCGGGGGCGGGCGGCCCATCGTCGTACGGGGCTCGGGCGGATCAGCCCAGCGGCAGGCCCGGCAGGGTGTTGGCCAGCCCACCGACGGGGGTCTTGTCCAGGCCGGGGACGGCCGGGAGGGCGCCGCGCTGCTGGGTGACACCGGCGATCGGGCCGGCGTCGGCGGGCACGGCCTGACCGACGGTCGGGGCCAGGGTGCCCAGCGTGCCGGCGACCTTGTCGCCGCCGGGCAGCTTGGCGGCGGTGTCGGTGACCGCGCCGGTCACCGCGGGGTTCGACACCGCGCCGGTGGGCAGCCCGAGGCCGCCGGTCGCCTGGCCGGCGGCCGCGGAGGCCGTGCCGGCGCCGACCGCCGCGATCGCGATGCCGAGCGCCGCGGTGCCGGCGGCCTTGAGAGCCTGCTTCATGGTTCGTCCCCTTGGGTCGTCGTCGGTGGCCGACATCGCGCGGGGCCGCCGGACGGGCGACCGACGCCATGGCCTGTCGGCAATGACTGGCACACCGTAGTGACAGGGTCGCGCGAGAACCAAAGGGTGTTCACTCACCCGAGTGACTAGTCGGATGAACGCCAACTTCCTTGCCGGGAAGCCGCGTTCATCCGACCGCAGGGACGGGGCGCCGGCTCAGTTGCCGCCGGTACCCGCACTGAACAGCCACTCCGCCTTGAGCTCGGCGTAGCCCGGCTTGATCACGTCGTTGATCATCGCCAGCCGCTCGTCGAAGGGCAGGAACGCGGACTTCATCGCGTTCACCGTGAACCACTCCATGTCGCCCAGGGTGTAGCCGAAGGCGTCCACCAGGTGACCGAACTCCTGGCTCATGCTGGTGCCGCTCATCAGCCGGTTGTCGGTGTTCACGGTGACCCGGAACTTCAGTCGGCTGAGCAGCCCGATCGGGTGCTCGGCGTACGAACTGGCCGCCGCCGTCTGGAGGTTGGAGGTCGGGCACATCTCCAGCGGGATGCGCTTGTCACGCACGTACGCGGCCAGCCGGCCGAGCTCGACGCTGCCGTCCTCGTTCACCGTGATGTCGTCGACGATCCGCACGCCGTGGCCGAGCCGGTCGGCGCCGCAGCACTGCAGGGCCTCCCAGATCGACGGCAGGCCGAAGGCCTCGCCCGCGTGGATGGTGAAGTGGTTGTTCTCGCCCTTGAGGTAGTCGAAGGCGGCCTGGTGGCGGGTGGGGGGGTAGCCGGCCTCGGCGCCCGCGATGTCGAAGCCGACGACGCCCTGCTCCCGGTGGCGGTTGGCCAGTTCGGCGATCTCCTGCGAGCGGGCGGCGTGCCGCATCGCGGTGATCAGGGTGCCGATGCGGATGCGGTGGCCGGCCGCGCGGGCGTTGGCCTCGCCCAGACGGAAGCCCTCCTGGACGGCCTCGACGACCTCGTCCAGGGTCAGGCCGCCCTCCAGGTGCTGCTCGGGGGCGTAGCGGACCTCGGCGTACACGACGCCGTCGGCGGCCAGGTCCTCGGCGCAGTCGGCGGCGACCTTGATCAGGGCGTCACGGGTCTGCATGACGGCGCAGGTGTGCGCGAAGGTCTCCAGGTAGCGGACCAGCGAGCCGGAGTCGGCGGCCTCGCGGAACCACTCGCCGAGCTCCTTGACGTCGGTGGTCGGGAGGCCCTCGTAGCCGGTCGCGGCGGCCAGCTCGACGACGGTCTCCGGACGCAGCCCGCCGTCCAGGTGGTCGTGCAGCAGGACCTTCGGCGCGCGGCGGATCTGGTCGGCGGTGGGGATACGCGGGCCGGTGCCCGCGGTGGTGACGGGGATCTGCTTCTCCATTGCGGAAATATAGCCCCTACGCGCGTAGACCTACCACCGCGAACAGCACCGAATGGTCCAAACCCAGCCCGAAATTCCACCGGCCGGTCCAGCGGATCCGCCAAATCGGTCACGGTTGCGCCAGCTCAGTCGTGGTGCAGCAGCCGCCCGCGCCGGGACAGCACGAAGTCCCGGAACGCCGCCACCGGAGGGGTCAACGGCCGCCCCACCGCCCAGGCCAGGCCGATCGCCCGCCTGGTCCGCGGCGCGGTCACCTCCAGCTCCACCACCCCGGGCCGCGGCACCAGCGCCGGCGGCAGCAGCGCCACCCCCAGCCCGGCCGCCACCAGCCCGCGCAGCGTCTCGGTCTCCTCCCCCTCGAAGGCCAGCCGGGGCGTGAACCCGGCCTCGGCGCAGAAGCCGTCCGTGATCACGCGCAGCCCGTACCCCTGCTCCAGCCCGACGAAGGGCTCATCGGCCACCTCCGCCAGCCGGATCCGGCGGCGGCCGGCCAGCCGGTGGTCGGCCGGGACGACCAGGTGCAGCCGCTGCTCGTCCAGCGAGCGGGCGGTGAACGCCGGGTCGTCCGGCAGCGGCGCGACCAGGCACAGGTCCAACTCCCCCGCCCGCAGCCGCTCCAGCATCGCCATGCCGTAGTCCTGCACCAGCTGGAACCGCACCTGCGGGTGCGCCGCCCGGAAGCCGCGCAGCAGCGCCGGGACGGCATCCGGCCCCATCGTGTGCAGGAAGCCGAAGGCCACCCGCCCCACCGCCGGATCCGCCTCCGCCCGGGCCGCCTCCGCGCCGCGCTCGACCTCCGCCAGCGCCCGCTCCACCGAGGCCAGCAGCAGCCGGCCCGCCCTGGTCAGCCGGACCGTCCGGCCCTGACGGGCCAGCAGGTCCACCCCCAGCTCCTCCTCCAGCCGGGCCACCGCGCGCGACAGCGTCGGCTGCGGCACCCCGAGCAGCGCCGCCGCCTGGGTCACGTGCTCCAGCCGGGCCACCGCGGCGAACTGGGCCAGCCGGGGCGCCAGCAGGACGGCCGGCTCGTCCGGCCCCAACTCGGCTGCCCGGTACCGCTGCTCCGTGCCGTCCGACACATCCGGCACCGCCATCCCGCCACCACCTCGACTCATACGCCAATGCATCGATCATCCACTCTTCATGCATTGGACGCATCAACCGGGCCGGGCCTACGGTCGACGCCATGCAGCCCTCACATACCAGGGCATCCGCGCCCGCCCCGGATGCCACCGCCGCCACCGTCCCCACCGTGGACGACCGCCACCGCCCCGGCCAGCGCGACTTCCGCCGCGCCAACCTCGCCCTGTTCGCCGCCGGGATCGCGACCTTCGTCCTGCTCTACTCCACCCAGGGCCTGCTGCCGATCCTCTCGGCCGACCTCGACCTCACCCCCGGCAAGGCCAGTTGGACCGCCTCCGCCGCCACTCTCGGCCTCGCCCTCGGGCTGCTCCCGGCCAGTGCGCTGTCCGACCGGTTCGGCCGCACCGCGGTGATGACCGCCTCCACCCTCGCCGCCTCCGCCCTCGCCGTCGCCCTGCCCTTCGCGCCCGGCCTCACCACCCTGGTCGCCCTGCGCGTCCTGCAGGGCGCCGCCCTCGCCGGACTGCCCGCCACCGCGATGGCCTACCTCGCCGAGGAAGTCCACCCCAGCGCGCTGGCCTCCGCGATGGGCCTGTACGTGGCCGGCAACAGCATCGGCGGCATGGGCGGGCGACTGCTCTCCGGCTGGACCGCCGCCGCCCTCGGCTGGCGCTGGGGCCTGGCCGCCTCCGCCGTCCTCGCGCTGCTCGCCGCGCTCGCCTTCCGGCTGCTGATCCCCGCCGCCCGGCACTTCGCCCCGGCCCCGGTGGACGCCCGCGCGCTCGCCCGTACGGTCGGCCGCCACCTGCGCAACCCGCTGCTGGTGCGGCTGTACGCGCTCGGGATGCTGTTCATGGCCGTGTTCGGCGCGGTCTACAACACCGTCGGCTACCGGCTGATCTCCGCACCGTTCCACCTGCCGGAGTCGGTCGCCGCCTCGATCTTCGTGGTCTACCTGGTCGGCACCGGCACCTCCGCCGCGGCCGGCCGCCTCTCCCGCCGCCTGGGCCGTCGCGGCGCGCTCTACGTCTCCATCGGCGTCACCGCCGCCGGCCTGCTGCTCTCCCTCGCCGACTCACTGGCCTGCGCGCTGCTCGGGCTGGTCCTGATCACCGCGGGCTTCTTCGCCGGCCACGCCACCGCCTCCTCCGCCGTCGGCCGCACCGCCACCGAGGGCCGCGCCCAGGCCTCCGCCCTCTACCTGATCGCCTACTACCTCGGCAACAGCCTCGGCGGCACCCTCGGCGCCGACGCCTACCACGCCACCGGCTGGCCCGGCGCCGCCACCGTCGGCCTCACCGCCATGGCCCTCGCCGCCGCCGTCACCCTCTACGCCAGCCGTCAGGCCCAGCTGATGAGGCGAGCGGTCGCGGACGCTTGACGGCCACCGTCGCCACACGAGATCACCGTCGGGCCCTGGACCCTCGGCACCGGCGGTCTGCTCACGTACGCCTGACGTCGCGTACGTGAGCAGACCTCAAGCCCGTCAGGCGATGCGGTCGAGCACGATCGGGTTCGGGGTGAACGCCGTACCGGCCGGGGAGACCTCGATGCCGCCCTCCAGGGCCGCGATGGCGTAGTCGTACCGCTCGGGGGTGTCGGTGTGGAGGGTCAGCAGGGGCTGGCCGGCCACCACGGTGTCACCGGGCTTGGCGTGCATCTCGACGCCGGCGCCGGCCTGCACCGGGTCCTCCTTGCGGGCGCGGCCGGCGCCCAGGCGCCAGGCACACACGCCGACGGCGTACGCGTCGAGCGCGGTGAGCACGCCGGAGGCGGGAGCCGGGATGACGTGCTGCTCGCGGGCGACCGGGAGCGGGGCGTCGACGTCGCCGCCCTGGGCGGCGATCATGCGGCGCCAGTGGTCCATCGCGGAGCCGTCGCGCAGCGCGTCGGCCGGGTCCTTGCCGTGCACGCCGGCCGCGGCGAGCATCTCGCGGGCGAGCGCGAGGGTCAGCTCCACGACGTCGGCCGGGCCGCCGCCCGCCAGCACCTCGACGGACTCACGGACCTCCAGCGCGTTGCCCGCGGTGAGGCCGAGCGGGGTGGACATGTCGGTGAGCAGGGCGACGGTGTTGACCCCCGCGGTGGTGCCCAGGCCGACCATGGTGCGGGCGAGTTCGCGGGCGTCGTCCAGGTTCTTCATGAAGGCCCCGGAGCCGACCTTGACGTCCAGCACCAGCGCGCCGGTGCCCTCGGCGATCTTCTTGGACATGATCGAGGAGGCGATCAGCGGGATGGCCTCGACGGTGCCGGTGACGTCGCGCAGCGCGTACAGCTTCTTGTCGGCGGGCGCGAGGCCGTCGCCGGCCGCGCAGATGACCGCGCCCGCGTCGCGCAGCACGTCCATCATCTCGTCGTTGGAGAGCAGGGCGCGCCAGCCGGGGATGGACTCCAGCTTGTCCAGGGTGCCGCCGGTGTGGCCGAGGCCGCGGCCGGACAGCTGCGGGACGGCCGCGCCGCAGGCGGCGACCAGCGGGGCGAGCGGGAGGGTGATCTTGTCGCCGACGCCGCCGGTGGAGTGCTTGTCACTGGTGGGCAGCGGCAGCGAGGAGAAGTCCATCCGGACGCCGGAGCGGATCATGGCGTCGGTCCAGCGGCTGATCTCGCGCGGCTGCATGCCGTTCAGCAGGATGGCCATGGCCAGCGCGGACATCTGCTCGTCGGCGACCTCACCACGGGTGTAGGCGTCGATGACCCAGTCGATCTGAGCGTCGCTCAGCTCTCCGCGGTCGCGCTTGGTCCTGATGACGGAGATGGCGTCCATGCGTGCTCCCAGTGGGGTTTCTAAAAGCCTGAAAAGCGAAGAGTGCCGCGAGATGACCGGGTTCCGGCCCACTCGCGACACTCTACGCGCGTAACAAATGCAGATGCTAGAGCCGCTCCGGCCCGAACGCGTCGGGCAGGACCTCGCTCATCGGCTTCACGCCCGAGGCCAGGTCGACCAGCAGCTCGGGACCTCCGTGCTCGTACAGCAGCTGGCGGCAGCGCCCGCACGGCATCAGCAGCTCACCGGCGCCGTCGACGCAGGTGAAGGCGACCAGCCGGCCGCCGCCGGAGGCGTGCAGCGCGGACACCAGACCGCACTCGGCGCACAGCCCGAGCCCGTACGAGGCGTTCTCCACGTTGCAGCCGCTGACCACCCGGCCGTCGTCGACCAACGCCGCCGCGCCGACCGGGAACTTGCTGTACGGGGCGTACGCGCGGCCCATCGCCACGCGCGCCGCCTCGCGCAGCCGCTCCCAGTCGATCACGGGGGCGGTCACTTGCCCTGGCCCTTGCGGTAGATCTGACCGTCCGCCTTGGGCATCCGCAGTCGCTGCGAGGCCAGCGAGAGCACCACCAGGGTGATCAGGTACGGCGTGGCGACGATCAGCGGACGCTGGACCTCATCGGTCAGCGCGTACCAGGCACCCATGCCGCCGGCCACCACGAAGGAGATCACCGTCGCGACGTACTTGCGGCGGTACAGCTGCCACAGGGCGAGCAGCGCCATCGCGATCGAGACGATCAGGATCAGCACGTGCACCGACTCCGGGTCGCGCAGCTGGAGGCTGTCGGTGAAGCCGAACAGGCCGGCGCCCATGGCGAGACCGCCGGGCATCCAGTTGCCGAAGATCATCGCCGCGAGGCCGATGAAGCCTCGGCCGAGGGTCTGGCCGTCCTTGTAGAAGTGCGCGGCGACCAGCGAGAGGTACGCACCGCCGAGGCCCGCGAAGGCGCCGGAGGCGATGACCGCCAGGTACTTGTACTTGTAGACGTTGACGCCCAGCGACTCGGCCGCGGTCGGGTTCTCACCGCAGGAGCGCAGCCGCAGGCCGAACACCGTGCGCCAGAGCGCGAAGTAGCTGACCACGACCAGCGCGGCGGCCAGGACCACGACCACCGAGATGTTGGTGACCAGACCGCCGAGCACGCCGGCGATGTCCGAGACGAGGAACCAGTGGTGGTTCTCGATGGTCTTCAGGCCCGAGGACAGCCCCGGAACGGTGATGTACGGCAGCGGATCCGCCGGCGGGGACTGGTTCGCACCGGCACCGGCCGAGATGTAGTCCTTGTAGTAGATCCGGTTGACGTACGCGCAGATGCCGGGGATCAGCAGGTTGATACCGACACCGGAGACGATGTGGTCGACGCCGAAGGTGACGGTGATGACCGCGTGCAGCAGACCGCCGAGCGCGCCGCCGAGCATGCCGGCCAGCAGGCCGACCCACGGGTTGACCAGGTAACCGGCCCAGGCGCCGCAGAAGGTGCCGGCGACCATCATGCCTTCGAGGCCGATGTTGACCACGCCGGCCCGCTCGGACCAGAGACCGCCCAGACCGGCCATGCCGATCGGCACGGCGGCACCGAGCGCCGCGGTGATCTGACCGGAGGAGGTCAGCGAGTGGTTGCCGGTGGCCATGCCCACGGCGGAGAACAGGACCAGGGCGCCCGCGATCAGCAGCAGGACCACCGGCCAGGACAGCTTGCGGTTCTTCGCGGGCGCGCCCGACGCCTTCGGACGGGCAGCAGTCGCCGTGCTCACGCGGACACCTCCTTCTTCTCAGTGGCCGCGAGCTGGGCGGCGAGCTGGGCGCCGACCTTCTGCTGCTGGCGCTTCAGGCCGTAGCGGCGCACCAGCTCGTACGCGACGACGACGCAGATGACGATGGTGCCCTGCATGACCGCGACGATCTCGAACGGGAACCCGCCCTGCAGCGGCAGCTGCGAGCCGGTGGAGTCCAGGAACGCGAAGAGCAGCGCGGCGAAGGCCATGCCGATCGGGCTGTTGCGGCCGAGCAGGGCGATCGCGATGCCGAGGAAGCCGAGGCCGCTCTGGAAGCTCTGCCCGTAGTAGTACGAGTTCTGCAGCAGCTCGGGCAGGCCGATCAGACCGGCGATCGCGCCGGAGACCGCCATCGAGATGATCACCATGCGCTTGACGTTCACACCGGACGCGGTCGCGGCGGACTCCGAGCGGCCGGTGGCGCGCAGGTCGAAGCCGAAGCGGGTGCGGGTCAGGGTGAACTGGAACAGCACACCGACCAGGGCGGCGACGAAGATGAAGCCCCAGAGGTCTCCACCGGCGGTGGGGATGCTGAAGAAGTGGCTGGAGTCCGAGACCGGGTCGGTCTGGATCGAGTTGCTGGTGCCGCTCGCCTTCGGGGCGAAGATGCCGGGGACGAGCAGCAGGCCGACGATGGCGACCGAGATCGAGTTCAGCATGATGGTCGAGATGACCTCGCTGACACCGCGGTAGACCTTCAGCAGACCGGCGACGCTCGCGTACAGGCCGCCGACCAGCATGGCGACGACCAGCAGCAGCGGGATCTGGATGATCGCCGGCAGGTCGATCTGGGAGCCGACGAAGGCCGCGAACAGCGCCGCGATCCGGTACTGGCCCTCGACGCCGATGTTGAACAGGTTCATCCGGAACCCGAAGGCGGCGGCCGCGGCGGCCAGGTAGTAGGTGGTGGCCCGGTTGAGGATCAGCACCTGGCCGTCCGACTTGGTGGCGTACGTGATCATCACGTTCCACGCGTCGAACGGGTTCTTGCCCGAGGTCGCCAGCAGGACGGAGCAGATCGCGACGGACAGCACGACCGCGAGCACCGGCGCCGCCAGTGCGAGCACGATCCGCTCACCGCTGATCCGCTGCGCCAGGCTGCGCTTGGCGGCGGGGTTGGGACTGGTCATGGGTTACTCCCCCGCCTGCTGGTCGTCGGCGGTGTCGGTGTGCGGGTGCTCGGCCGCGGCCTCGGTACCCTCGGCCGCGATGGCCTGCGCCTCGGCGACGGCCTCCGGCTCGGACTCGATGTGGCCGGCGGCGGCACCCGTCATCGCGGTGCCGAGGTCCTCGGCGGTGACGGTGGCCGGGTCGGCGTCGGCGACCAGGCGGCCGCGGTAGATGACCCGGATGGTGTCGGAGAGGCCGATCAGCTCGTCCAGGTCGGCGGAGATCAGCAGGACCGCCAGACCCTCCCGCTGCGCGGACCGGATGTGCTCCCAGATCTGCGCCTGCGCGCCGACGTCCACACCGCGGGTCGGGTGGGCGGCGATCAGCAGCTTGGGCTGGTGGCTCATCTCACGGCCGATGATCAGCTTCTGCTGGTTGCCACCGGAGAGCGAGGCCGCAGTGACCTCGATGCCGGGGGTGCGGACGTCGTACTGCTCGACGATCCGCCAGGTGTCCTCGCGGGCGGCGGTCGGCTTGAGCAGGAGTCCGCTGGAGTTGGGCTCCTCGGTGACGTGGCCGAGGATGCGGTTCTCCCAGAGCGGGGCCTCCAGCAGCAGGCCGTGCTTGTGGCGGTCCTCGGGGATGTAGCCGATGCCGGCCTCGCGGCGGGCCCGGGTGAGGGTGCCGGAGAGGTCCTTGCCGTCCAGGGTGACGGTGCCACCGTCCAGCGGCAGCATGCCCATGATGGCCTCGACCAGTTCGGCCTGGCCGTTGCCCTCGACACCGGCGATGCCGAGGATCTCGCCCTTGTGGATGCGCAGCGAGATGTCGTCCAGGACGACGCGCTCGATGCCCTCGGCGTCGGTCTTGGCGATCCGCAGGCTCTGGACGTCGAGCATCTCGGTCGTGGTGACGGTCGACTCGCGGCTCTCCGGGGAGGGCAGCTCGGCGCCGACCATCATCTCGGCGAGCTGACGGGCCGTGACGGCCTTCGGGTCGGCGTCGCCGACCGTGGTGCCGCGCCGGATGACGCTGATCGCGTCGGCCACCGCGAGCACCTCGTGCAGCTTGTGCGAGATGAAGATGACGGTGACGCCCTCGGACTTGAGCTCGCGCAGGTTGTCGAACAGCGCGTCGACCTCCTGCGGGACCAGCACGGCCGTGGGCTCGTCGAGGATCAGGATCTTGGCGCCGCGGTACAGCACCTTGAGGATCTCGACGCGCTGGCGGTCGGCGACGCCGAGGTCCTCGACCAGGGCGTCCGGGCGCACGCCCAGGCCGTACTGGTCGGAGATCTCCTTGATCTTCGCCTTCGCCTTGGCGCCGATGCCGTGGAACTGCTCGCCGCCGAGGACGACGTTCTCCAGCACCGTGAGGTTGTCGGCGAGCATGAAGTGCTGGTGCACCATGCCGATGCCGCGGGCGATGGCGTCGCCCGGGGTGTGGAACTCGCACAGCTCGCCGTTGATCGCGATGGTGCCCTCGTCCGGCTTCTGCATGCCGTAGAGGATCTTCATCAGCGTCGACTTGCCGGCGCCGTTCTCGCCCATCAGGGCGTGCACAGTGCCGGTGTGGACGGTGAGGTTGATGTCGTGGTTGGCCACGACGCCGGGGAAGCGCTTGGTGATGCCGCGCAGTTCGACGGCCGGTGCCGCCGTCCCCGCGCTGGGGGTGCCGTCCTTGCGCAGGGGGACGGGGTCGGATGCGGTGATGGCGATCTCCTGGTGGTCTGGAGGCGCGTCATTGCGCGGGGAGGGCCAAAAGGGGGGAAACGTGAAGACGGAACGGGGCCCGGGGGTACGCGTTGAGCGCACCCTGCCGGGCCCCTCCCGTGAATGTGTCGATCATCGCGCCACCGGGCAGGCGGCAGGCGCATGACGCGTCCGAGACGCGCGGGCCTTACTGGGCCGGCGTGGTCGGGATGGTGGTGGCGCCGCTCGTGATGGCGTCCGAGGCGGCCTTCAGCTTGTCCTGGATGTCGTCGATCTTGCCACCGGTGGTGGCGAGCGAGACACCGTTGGCCTTCAGGTCGAACAGCTTGACGCCGGTGAAGGGCGAGCCCTTCTTGACCGAGTCGATGTACGAGTAGACCGCGGTGTCGACGTTCTTGACCATCGAGGTCATGATGCTGTTCTTGAACTTCGACAGGGCCGGCTGGCTGGCCTGGTCGGAGTCGACACCGATGGCGAGCTTGCCCGCGTTGGCGACGGCCTCGATGGCACCGTTACCGGAGGAACCGGCGGCGGAGTAGATGACGTCCGCGCCCTTGTCGAGCTGGCCCTGCGCGGCCTCCTTGCCCTTGTCGGGCGAGTTGAAGCCGGAGAAGTCCGGGGGGGTGGTCAGGTAGGTGGTCTCGATCTGGATGTTCGGGTCGACGGACTTGGCACCCGCCTTGTAGCCGGCCTCGAACTTCTTGATCAGCTCGGACTGCACACCACCGATGAAACCGATGTGGTGGCCCTTCGACTTGTTCGCGGCGGCGACGCCGGCGAGGTACGAACCCTCCTGCTCGGCGAAGACCAGCGAGGTGACGTTGGACGGCTGGTCCTTGTCGTTCGAGTCGATGATCGCGAACTTGACGTTCGGGTTGTCCTTGGCGACCTTGTCGACCGCCTGCTGGTAGACGAAACCGACGGCGATGATGGTCTTGTAGCCACCGTCGATCAGGTTCTTGAGGCGGGTCTCCTTGTCGGCCTCGGCCTCACCGGTCTTGGCCTCGGCCTCGGTGACGGAGACGCCCAGGTCCGCCTTGGCCTTGTCCAGACCGCGGGCGGCGGAGTCGTTGAAGGACTGGTCGCCACGGCCGCCGATGTCGTAGGCCATACCGACCTTGAGACCGTCGGACGAACCGGAGGAGGCGTTGGTGTCAGTGCTCTTTGCGCCGCAAGCGGCGAGCGAGGCCATGCCCAGGGAACCCGAGAGCACAACCGCGGCGAGCTTCATTGAACGGCGCAAGGGAGTATCTCCTTCTCACACGCACCCGTTTAGCGTGGTCGGACGCCACCGTAACGCGCGTAGAACACGGTTGTATTACGGGGTGCCGGAGCATTCGGGTTGTTATCAAACCGTGGTCTGAAGGCCTTCCGAAGGCTCCTTTCCCGTGCACGGACGGCGATCCGGGATTGGTCCGACCCAGTTTACGGAACCCAATCGGAACTCCGAGTCTCGACAACGCGATCACGCGCCGACCACGACTCGCCGGTGAACGGTCAGTCCCGGTCCTCCTCCAGGGCCAGCGCCGCGAACAGCTCCACACCGACGCCGATCGCCCGCTCGTCCACGTCGAAGCGGCCCTGGTGCAGGTCGCGGACCGTGGTGTCGCCGGGGGCGCGGACGCCGAGCCGGGCCAGCGCGCCCGGGGCGTGCTCCAGGTACCAGGAGAAGTCCTCGCCGCCGAGGCTCTGTTCGGTGCTCTCCACCACCTGGGCGCCGCTCAGTCCGTCGACGGGCCCGTGACCCTCGCCCCCGTGACCGAAGCGGGCGGTCATCGCGGCGTCCAGCCGGGCGACCGAGACCGCCTCGTTGACCACCGGCGGCACCCCGCGGTGGTAGTCCAGCGTCCACTTGGCCCGGTAGGTCTCGGCCAGCTTGGCGATCAGCTCGTGCAGCAGGTCCGGCGCCTCGCGCCAGCCGTCCAGCTCCAGGCAGCGGACGGTGCCCTCCAGTTCGGCGTGCTGCGGGATGACGTTGGGCGCGGAGCCGGAGGCGATCCGGCCCCAGACCAGGCTGACGCCCCAGCGCGGGTCCATCCGGCGGGCCAGCGCGGCCGGGAGCTCGGCGGCCATCCTGGCGACCGCGGTCACCAGGTCGGTGGTCAGGTGCGGGCGCGCGGTGTGACCGCCGGGCCCGTCCAGGTGCAGCACCAGGCGGTCGCAGGCCGAGGTGATCGCCCCGGTGCGCAGGGCGATCCGGCCGACCTCCACCTTCGGGTCGCAGTGCACCGCGAAGATCCGGCCGACGCCGTCCATCCCGCCGGCGCTGATGACGTCCAGCGCACCGCCGGGCATCACCTCCTCGGCGGGCTGGAACACCAGTCGGACCGGGCGGCGCAGCTCACCGGTGCGGGCGGCCTCGGCCAGCACCAGGCCGGTGCCGAGCACCACCGAGGTGTGCACGTCGTGGCCGCAGGCGTGGGCCCGGCCGGGGACGGTCGAGCGGTAGGGGACGTCGGTCTTGGCGTCGTCGATCGGCAGCGCGTCGATGTCCGCGCGGAAGGCCAGGAACTCGGTGCCCGGGACGGTGCCGGCCGGGACGATGTCCACCAGCAGGCCGGTGCCGCCGGGCAGCACCCGCGGGTCCAGGCCCGCCCGCACCAGCCGGTCGCGCAGCAGGTCGGTGGTGCGGAACTCCTGGCGGCCCAGCTCCGGGTGCCGGTGCAGATCCCGGCGGAAGGCGACCAGCTCGGGCTCCAGCCTCCTGACCCGGCCGCGCAGTTCGGCGGCGGGGCGTGCGGCGGCGAGGGTAGCGCCCGACTGAGCGGGCTCAGGACGGTTCATCTCCCCAAGAGTAGGCCCGTTGGGGGGATTTGGCCCGACTTCCGGAAAATTAGTCCCCGGATGGGCGCATACCGGCCGGACAGGTGGGTATGACATCTCGTTTCAGCCGCCTTCCCCGGGTTGCTTGCCCTGTGCAACGATCACCCGAGCCGGTGGTCACGGCCACCACCGGCTTGACGGACTCCGTGCATTGACGACGGCTCAGCGTGCCGGTCCGGACCCACCGATCAGACGCACCGGAGACGCACCGGTCAGACGCACCGGATGTCAGAAGCGCTCCACCGGAGCGTAGGTGCCCCACACCCCGCGCAGCGCGTCGCAGACCTCGCCGACGGTGGCCCGGGCGGCCAGCGCCTCCTTCATCGGGTAGAGCACGTTGTCCGACCCCTCGGCGGTGCGGCGCAGCGCGTCCAGCGCCCGGGTGACGGCGGTCGAGGACCGGTCGGCCCGGAGCCGGGCCAGCCGCTCGGCCTGCTGCCGCTCGATCGCCGGGTCCACCCGCAGCGGCTGGTACGGCTCCTCCTCGTCCAGCCGGAAGCGGTTGACGCCGACCACGGTCCGCTCGCCGGAGTCGGTCTCCTGCTGGAGGCGGTAGGCGGTGCGCTCGATCTCGCCCTTCTGGAAGCCCTGTTCGATCGCGGCCACCGCGCCGCCCCGCTCCTCGACCCGGGCCATCAGGGCCAGCGCGGCGGCTTCCACGCCGTCGGTCAGCGACTCGACGGCGTAGGAGCCGGCGAAGGGGTCGACGGTGGCCGTCACATCGGTCTCGTGGGCGAGCACCTGCTGGGTGCGCAGGGCGAGCCGGGCGGCCTTCTCGGTGGGCAGCGCGATCGCCTCGTCGAAACTGTTGGTGTGCAGCGACTGGGTGCCGCCGAGCACCGCGGCCAGCGCCTGCACCGAGACCCGGACCAGGTTCACCTCGGGCTGCTGGGCGGTGAGCTGCACCCCGGCGGTCTGGGTGTGGAAGCGCAGCATCTGCGAGCGCGGGTTCCTCGCGCCGAACTCCTCGCGCATGATCCTGGCCCAGATCCGGCGCGCGGCCCGGAACTTGGCCACCTCCTCCAGCAGCGTGGTGCGGGCCACGAAGAAGAAGGAGAGCCGGGGCGCGAAGTCGTCCACGGCCATCCCGGCGGCGAGCGCGGTCCGGACGTAGGCGATGCCGTTGGCCAGGGTGAAGGCGATCTCCTGCGCCGGGTCGGCCCCGGCCTCGGCCATGTGGTAGCCGGAGATGGAGATGGTGTTCCAGCGCGGGATCTCGGCCCGGCAGTACCGGAACACGTCCGCGATCAGCCGCAGCGAGGGCTGCGGCGGGAAGATGTAGGTGCCGCGGGCGATGTACTCCTTCAGCACGTCGTTCTGGACCGTTCCGGTGAGCGCGGACGGCGCCACCCCCTGGGCCTCGCCGACCAGCTGGTAGAGCAGGAGGAGCAGGGCGGCGGGCGCGTTGATGGTCATCGAGGTGGACACCCCGCCGAGCGGGATGCCGTCGAAGAGCACCGCCATGTCGTCGACGCCGTCCACCGCCACGCCCACCTTGCCGACCTCCCCGGCGGCGAGCGGCGCGTCCGAGTCGTAGCCCATCTGGGTGGGCAGGTCGAAGGCCACCGAGAGGCCGGTGCCGCCGCCCGCGATCAGCTGCCGGTAGCGGGCGTTGGACTCGACGGCGGTGCCGAAGCCCGCGTACTGGCGCATCGTCCACGGCCGGCCGGTGTACATCGTCGGGTGGACGCCCCGGGTGTAGGGGTACTCCCCCGGTCGGCCCAACCGGGTGTCCGGGTCCCAGCCGGCCAGCGCGTCGGGGCCGTACAGGGGTTTGATCGGGAGGCCGGACTCGGTACGGCGCGGCTCGGCTGCCATGGGTCCCTCCACGGGTTCGGCGGGGGCACAGGTCGGTCCTCGAAATGTAGAGCGCGACCGGGCGGCGGGGCCGCAGACGCGGTTGAGATGATCGGGAGAACGACCGATGAGCCCCCAGGGAGTGGCAATGACCGAGCAGAAGGTGGCCGTGGTCACCGGTGCCAGCAGCGGAATCGGCGCGGCGACCGCCCGCCGGCTGGCCGCCGAGGGCTTCGACGTGGTGCTGACCGCCCGCCGGACGGAGCGGATCGAGGCGCTGGCCAAGGAGATCGGCGGCCGGGGCGGTTCAGCCAGGGCGGTCACCCTGGACGTCACCGACCGGGCCGCCGTGGACGCCTTCGCGGCCGAGGTCGGCCGGGTGGACGTCCTGGTGAACAACGCCGGCGGCGCGATCGGCGCCGAGACGGTCGAGCACGGCGACCCGGCCGACTGGCGGGCCATGTACGAGGTGAACGTGCTCGGCGTGCTGCACATGACGCAGGCGCTGCTGCCCGCGCTGCGCGCCACCGGCGACGGCACGGTGCTGGTGCTCTCCTCGACCGCCGCGCTGGCCGCGTACGAGGGCGGCGGCGGCTACGTCGCGGCCAAGCACGCGGCGCACACCATCGCGGCGACGCTGCGGCTGGAGCTGTGCGGGGAGCCGATCCGGGTGATCGAGATCGCGCCCGGCATGGTGAAGTCCGAGGGCTTCGCGGTCACCCGTTTCCGCGGCGACGAGGAGAAGGCCGCCGCCGTGTACGCGGGCGTGGCCGAGCCGCTGACCTCCGAGGACATCGCGGACACCGTGGCGTGGACGGTCACCCGGCCCTCGCACGTGAACGTCGACCTGCTGGTGGTCCGCCCCCGGGCGCAGGCCGCCAACCACAAGGTCCACCGCGGCTGACCGACGGCGGGCGGGCGGACCGGCAGGGGTCAAGATCGAATACGTCACCCCAGGGTGGTACACACGTGCGATGAAGACCTTCCGGGCCGCCCGCCCACGTGTCCTGCTGACCGCGCTGGCGGCAGGCACCCTGCTGCTCACCTCCGCCTGCGACGACACCGCACGGCCGTCCCGGGACCAGGCCGCCGGCACCACCGGCGCCACCGCGAGCCGGTCGGCCTCCCCGGCGTCCAAGCCCAGCGGCGAGGCGGACCCGACACTGAAGCCCTTCTACGGTCAGAAGATCAGCTGGTCCGACTGCCCGGCACTCCCCAAGGATGAGGAGGGGGCCAAGGCCGCGGAGGCCAAGGCCGACGTCTCCGGGATGAAGTGCGGCAAGCTGCACGTCCCGCTCGACTACACCAACCCCGGCGCCGACGCGATCGACCTCGCGCTGGTCAAGTACCCCGCCGGCAACCAGGACCAGCGGATCGGCTCGCTGATGGTCAACCCGGGCGGCCCCGGCGGGTCCGGCGTCGAGATGGTCAAGTACGGCGCCAAGGACTTCGCCGGCGCCCTGCACGACCGCTTCGACGTGATCGGCTTCGACCCGCGCGGCACCGGCGACAGCTCGCCCGTCCTCTGCCTGGACGACAAGCAGCGCGACGCCCAGAACCAGGTGGACTCCCCGCTGGACCCGGCCGCCCGCCGGACCGCCGAGGAGAAGCAGAACACCGAGTACATCGCCGCCTGCAAGGCCAAGTCCGGCAAGCTGCTGCCCTTCGTCGGGACCCGCAACACCGCCCGCGACCTGGACGTGCTGCGCGCGGCGGTCGGCGACAAGAAGCTCGACTACCTCGGCGTCTCCTACGGCACCTACCTGGGCTCGCTCTACGCCGAGGAGTTCCCGCAGAACACCGGCCGGCTGGTGCTGGACGGCGCGGTCGACCCGGCCGCCGACGACCTGGACTCCGCGATCAAGCAGCGGATCGGCTTCGAGACCTCCTTCGAGCACTTCGCCGCCGACTGCGTCGAGAACCACGCCGACGAGTGCCCGCTCGGCACCGACAAGGGCCAGGCCGCCAAGAAGGCCGCCGACTTCCTGGACGGCCTGATCGACAACCCGCTGCCCACCAAGGACGGCCGCAAGGTCGGCCGCGACCTGGCCTGGAACGGCGTCACCGCGGCCCTCTACGGCGACCAGAACGAGGACTGGAAGTACCTGCGGGTCGGCCTCGGCATGGCGATGACCATGAAGCGCGGCGACATCCTGCTCGCCTTCTCGGACAGCTACCTGGAGCGGGACGAGAACGGCCACTACTCCCCGATGGAGTCCGCCCACACCGCGATCAGCTGCGCCGACGGCTCCGCCCCGGCACCCTCGCCCGAGCGGGCCCAGGCCGCGGTCAAGGAGCTCCAGGAGAAGGCCCCGCTGCTGACCAAGGGCGTCACCGCCGAGGACTTCACGGACGCGGCCTGCGCGGGCTGGCCGTACCAGTCCCCCGAGAAGCCGCACACCATCCGGGCCGAGGGCGCCGCGCCGATCCTGGTGATCGGCACCACCAGCGACCCGGCCACCCCGTACGCCGCGGCCGAGTCGCTGGCCAAGGGCTTCGCCAAGGCCACCCTGCTCACCCGGGTGGGCGAGGGCCACGGCGCCTTCGGCAAGGGGAACACCTGCATCGACCGGGCCCTGGAGGCTTACCTGACCGAGGGGACCATGCCGACCGAAGGGACCCGCTGCTCCTGAGCCCACGGCGGTGAACCGGCAGGCGACGGCGGGGAGGACGATGACGCGAAGGTGTCAACGTCACAACTTGATAGCTCGTCCGGATGAATTCCGCGCGCGCCCTCCCCAACTGATGACGGCTCAACTACCTTTGAGTCGCTGCCTGACCGGCGCCGCGCGCCCCCCCGCAGCCTCCATACTTCACCTGCTTCACCACCCCACTCCACCGGCACCTTCCCGCCCTCACGAGGAGGACCCGCTGGCCAGCGACATCCCGCCACAGCGGCTCGACGCCAGCACCGAGCCGACCCTCCTCGGGTTGCACCGCTTCAACGAGGCCGACGCCGGCGCCGCCGAGGAGGCGCTGCTGGCCTGCTGCGGCAGCCACCGCTGGGCGCTCAGGCTCACCGCACACCGGCCCTACCCCGACATAGAGTCACTGCTGGCCGCCGCCAGCGAGGCCTCCTACGACCTGCGTCCGGCCGACCTGGCCGAGGCACTGGCCGACGAGAGCTGGATGCCGCAGCCGCTGCTCGGCATGCGGGCCCCCGGCAGCCAGGCCGCGCACACCGCGCTGCGGGCGGCGCACGCCGCGTACGAGGCCCGGTTCGGCCACGTGTTCGTGGTCTGCCTGGACGGCGTCGACCCGGAGGAGATGCTCGACACCGTGCTCTCCTCGATCCGCACCCGGCTGGCCAACGACCGGGACGAGGAACGGCTGATCTCGGCGGACGAGCTCCGGCGGATCGCCCTCACCCGACTGGAGCACCTGGTCGCCACCCATTCGGAGGCCGGGGCGCGGTAGGGCCTGCCGGCCCGACCCGGGCGAGCACCGCACGCCGAGCCGACACGGCCGTACCCGATTCATTCGTGAGGGTGAATCCGATCACCGGGTCCGCTCCCTCGGGCGTGGGCGTGTCCTCCCGGTTCGACCGGCGCCCGGTGCGGATCGGCACCTGCCCCCACCGCCCGGCCCGGTAGCCGAGCGGCCCGCGGCACACCCCGCCCTTGGGGGCGGCGGCCCGAGCCGCGGTCAGGTCGGCCCCCGCGTACGGGTGGCCGGGCGTCGGAGAGGCCGCGGCCCGGCCCGGTGTCGCCGCGACCGGGCGTCATCAGGGTCACCGCGCAACCGGGCCCGAGGTCCGCGTCGGCCACCACGGCCGCCCGCGGCGGGCAGCGGCAGACCGGCCAGGGCGGCGGCGGACGGGCGGCGCGAAGTGGCACGGACGTCTCGGCAGGATGTCGGCGGGCGGGGGTTCGTCACCGTAGTGCAGCCACACAGTAACCCAGCGTCACCAAAGTGGGGTTGGTTCCCGCGCCACTAGGCCAGAAGTGCCTGATTGATCACACATGGGGGCCCCGGAGGCGGTTCCCGACAAGGCGTCGATAGGATGCTGGCGGCCGGTGGACCGACCCGGCCGGGCTGACCGACACCGAAGCCGGCCGAGCCCCCAATCGCTTCCGGAGGGTTTTTCCGTGCCGGCTGGAACGCTGTACCGCGGCCGGGAAGGCATGTGGAGCTGGGTGGCTCATCGAGTCACCGGCGTCCTCATCTTCTTCTTCCTGTTCGCCCATGTCCTGGACACCGCCCTGGTGCGAGTGTCACCCGAGGCGTACGACACCGTCATTCAGACGTACAAGACTCCTCTTGTGAACCTGATGGAGTACGGCCTGGTGGCCGCCATCCTGTTCCACGCCCTCAACGGCCTGCGCGTCGTCGCCGTGGACTTCTGGGCCAAGGGCCCGAAGTACCAGAAGCAGATGCTCTGGACCGTGGTCGGAGTCTGGGTCGTCCTGATGGCCTGCTCGTTCTACGGGATCCTGCAGCACACGCTGATCTCCTGGTTCGGGAAGTGATCTGAGACATGTCCACGGAAATCTCCGACGCCGTCGTCGTCCCCTCGAAGCAGGCGCACACCGGCAAGGGCCTCGGCACCGGCAACCCGGCCGAAGCCTTCGTCATCGAGCCGCCCCGCAAGCGGACCGCGAAGACTCCGCGCCGCACCCGCACCAACTTCGAGATGCTGGCCTGGCTCTTCATGCGCCTGTCCGGTGTCGTCCTGGTCGCCCTGATCCTCGGCCACCTGATCATCATGCTGCTGCTCGACGGCGGCGTCTCCAAGATCGGGTTCGCCTTCGTCGCCGGCCGCTGGGCCTCGCCGTTCTGGCAGGGCTGGGACCTCCTGATGCTCTGGCTCGCCATGCTGCACGGCGCCAACGGCATGCGTCAGGTCATCAACGACTACGCCGAGAAGGACTCGACCCGGCTCTGGCTCAAGGGGCTCATGGGTACCGCCACGGTCTTCACCGTGCTGCTCGGCACCCTGGTGATCTTCACCTTCGACCCCAACATCTGAGCCGCGAGCACCATCGACCATCGGCAGAGGCCAGAGGCGAGTTAACCCCCCATGCAGATTCACCAGTACGACACCGTCATCGTCGGCGCCGGCGGCGCCGGCATGCGCGCGGCCATCGAGTCGACGCAGCGCAGCCGCACCGCCGTCCTGACCAAGCTCTACCCGACCCGGTCCCACACCGGCGCGGCCCAGGGCGGCATGTGCGCCGCCCTCGCCAACGTCGAGGAGGACAACTGGGAGTGGCACACCTTCGACACGGTCAAGGGTGGTGACTACCTGGTCGACCAGGACGCCGCCGAGATCATGTGCAAGGAGGCCATCGACGCCGTCCTCGACCTGGAGAAGATGGGTCTGCCCTTCTCCCGCACCGAGCAGGGCCGGATCGACCAGCGCCGCTTCGGCGGTCACTCCCGCAACCACGGCGAGGCCCCGGTCCGCCGCTCGTGCTACGCGGCCGACCGCACCGGCCACATGATCCTCCAGACGCTGTTCCAGAACTGCGTCAAGCACGGTGTCGAGTTCTTCAACGAGTACTACGTCCTCGACCTGCTGATCAACGAGGGCAAGACGGCCGGTGTCGTCGCCTACGAGCTGGCCACCGGCGAGATCCACGTCTTCCAGGCCAAGTCGGTCGTGTTCGCCTCCGGCGGCACCGGCAAGATGTTCAAGGTCTCCTCGAACGCCCACACCCTCACCGGTGACGGCCAGGCGGTGGCCTACCGCCGCGGCCTGCCGCTGGAGGACATGGAGTTCTTCCAGTTCCACCCGACCGGCATCTGGCGCATGGGCATCCTGCTCACCGAGGGCGCCCGCGGTGAGGGCGGCATCCTGCGCAACAAGGACGGCGAGCGCTTCATGGAGCGCTACGCCCCGGTCATGAAGGACCTCGCGTCCCGTGACGTCTGCTCCCGCGCGATCTACACCGAGATCCGCGAAGGCCGCGGCTGCGGTCCGGACGGCGACCACGTCTACCTGGACCTGACCCACCTGCCGCCGGAGCAGCTGGACGCCAAGCTCCCGGACATCACCGAGTTCGCGCGCACCTACCTCGGCATCGAGCCCTACACGGACCCGATCCCGATCCAGCCCACCGCGCACTACGCCATGGGCGGCATCCCGACCAACGTCGAGGGTGAGGTCCTGCGCAACAACACGGACGTCGTTCCGGGCCTGTACGCGGCCGGCGAGGTCGCCTGCGTGTCCGTCCACGGCGCCAACCGCCTGGGCACCAACTCGCTGCTGGACATCAACGTGTTCGGCCGTCGCGCGGGCATCGCCGCCGCCGACTACGCCAACGCGAACGAGTTCGTCCCGCTGCCGGAGAACCCGGAAGAGCTGGTCCAGGGCATGGTCGACAAGCTGCGCGAGTCGACCGGCACCGAGTCCGTGGGGCAGATCCGCACGGCTCTGCAGGAGACCATGGACGCCAACGCGATGGTGTACCGCACCGGCGCCACCCTGAAGCAGGCGGTCGAGGACATCGCCGCGCTGAAGGAGCGCTACAAGCACATCTCCATCCAGGACAAGGGCTTCCGTTACAACACGGACCTGCTGGAGGCCATCGAGCTGGGCAACCTGCTCGACCTGGCCGAGGTGCTGGCCGTCTCCGCGCTGGCCCGCGAGGAGTCCCGCGGCGGTCACTACCGCGAGGACTTCCCGACCCGTGACGACGTGAAGTTCATGCAGCACACCATGGCGTACCAGGAGGTCGCCGCCGACGGCAGCACCTCCATCCGCCTCGACTACAAGCCGGTCGTCCAGACCCGCTACCAGCCGATGGAGCGTAAGTACTGATGAGCACTCCGACTGTGGAGCACTCGGCCGCTCTGGACGCGGTCGAGGCCGGTGGCACCCAGCTGATCACCGTCACCTTCCGGATCCGCCGGTTCAACCCGGAGGAGCACCCGGACCCGGTGTGGGTCGACTACCAGCTGACGATGGACCCGAAGGAGCGCGTCCTGGACGCGCTCAACAAGATCAAGTGGGAGCAGGACGGCACCCTCACCTACCGCCGTTCCTGCGCGCACGGCATCTGCGGCTCCGACGCCATGCGGATCAACGGCCGCAACCGGCTGGCGTGCAAGACCCTGATCAAGGACGTCAACCCGGAGAAGCCGATCACGATCGAGGCCATCAAGGGCCTGACGGTCCTCAAGGACCTGGTCGTGGACATGGACCCGTTCTTCCAGGCGTACAAGGACGTCATGCCGTTCCTCATCACCAAGGGGAACGAGCCGACCCGCGAGCGCCTGCAGTCCGCCGAGGAGCGCGAGCGCTTCGACGACACCACCAAGTGCATCCTGTGCGCCGCGTGCACGTCGTCCTGCCCGGTGTTCTGGAACGACGGCCAGTACTTCGGCCCGGCCGCCATCGTCAACGCGCACCGCTTCATCTTCGACTCGCGCGACGAGGGTGCCGAGCAGCGCCTGGAGATCCTCAACGACCGTGAGGGCGTGTGGCGTTGCCGCACCACCTTCAACTGCTCCGAGGCCTGCCCGCGTGGCATCGAGGTCACCAAGGCGATCCAGGAAGTGAAGCGGGCGCTGGTCACCCGCCGCTTCTGATCCCCGCCTGACGCACCGAGGCCCCCGTCCGATCCTCCGATCGGACGGGGGCCTTCGTCGTTGTCTAGCGCAGCGCGCCGAGGTCGTTGGGGTCGCCCCAGCCGCTGTACATCACCAGGTGCCGGTCGGCCGAGACGGCCCACAGGTCCGGCTTGCCGTCGCCGTCCGCGTCGCCCGAGCTGCCGAGCGTCGGGAAGGCGGCGGTGGTGAAACCGGGGGCGACGACGTTCGCCTTCGGGTCCGCGAGGGCGGAGAAGTCGAAGGTGCCGTCGGCCTTCTTCGGGATCGGGTACGCGTGCAGCTCACCGGTGGCCCGGTCTCGCCCCCACAGGACCAGGTTGCCGGCGGCGTCCGGGCCCGGGGCGATCAGGTCGTAGCCGCTCCAGGCACCGGAGGTCGTGAGCTTGCGGACCTTCTGGAAGCCGAAGGTGAAGTCGCCGCCGGCGTGCAGCCAGAGGTTGCCGCCTTCGAGGGTCACCAGCGACGGGGTGAAGCCGCCGGTCACCGGGCCCAGAGCGACGAGCTGGTCCACCTTCGACCAGTCGGAGGCATAGTCGGCGGGGCACGCCGCGGAAGCCCCGGCGTCGTTCACACAGCGGGTCGAGCGCTGGGCGCCCGTCCAGCCCTGGGTGAACGAACCGTAGTCGAAGTTCCGGTACTGGTAGAGCCAGCCGTCGCCCGGTTTGTGGACGAAGAGGTCGTCCGAGGACGGCGCGTGCTGGTTCGACCAGCCCCGGTGGGCCACCTGGAAAGGCGCCCAACTGCCGTCGTGCGGCGCATGGGCGCCCGCGATCACCGAACTGGGCGTGGTGTCGGAAGCGTTGGCGCTGATGTACTGCAGGTTGCCTCGGGCGTCGGGCAGCAGGATGTCCGCGACGCCGTCCCCGTCGACGTCGCCGAGGGTCTTCGGCGGGTTCGGGTTCGAGGGGGCGTAGAAGCTGTAGGACACCCCACCGACGTTGCCCGCGTTGTCGATCACCTGGATGTTGAGGTTGTTGCTACCCCAGTTCAGGACCTTGAGATCGAGCGTCACCGTACCGTCGTCCTCGGGCGTGACGGCATCCGGCGAGCTGCAGCCGCCCACCCCGAGGTAGTCGAATCCGTACCGGACGCAGGCGACGCCGGAGGCCTCCCCGCCGGCCGGGGCCGGGTCGGCGGTCTTGACGACGAAGGTCCCCTTCTGACCCGCGTACTTGGTCGCGGTGCCACCGGAGCCGCTGGCCGGGAAGTCGGGCGAGGAGACCGTGGCGGTCGGAGAAGTGGTGTCCATCGTGAAGTGGCAGTCCGCCGACGGGGCGGAGGCCTGCTGCCCCTGCAGGGCCCAGGCGTGCCAGGCGTAGCTGTGCCCGTCCAACAGACCGGGAACCGCGACCTGGGCCTGCTGGCCGGACGTCTGGGCCTCGCGGGTGAACACCGGGTCCTCGGTGCCCGCGGTCACGTCCCAGACGCTGAACCGGGCGCCGGTGCCGGTGACCTTGGCGTTGATCGTCGGGCCGTTGACGGACCGGCCGATCCAGGTCGGATCGCCGGTCGAGTCGCAGGCTGCGGTGTTGTAGTCGATGCCCTGACCGGTGCCGAGGACGGCCGGTGCGGTGTCGGCCACGGCCGCCGTCGGGGCGAGCAGTCCGGCGGCCACTGCCACCACGGTGACCCCGCCGAGTCTGCGGGCACGCGAAAGTGTCATGGAGATTCCCCACCCCTTGTGATCAGCGCGTCCGGTACGCGCGTGAGAGCGGTGAGGATCTTGCCAGTGGGGACTGACCGCGGCAATGGGGATTTCAGTCCACGGCGGGGCTGCGCCGGGTGGCGCGCAGGCCGCGCACGCCGATGGTGCCGACGGCGATGCCGAGGAGGAAGGAGGTGACGGCGAGCAGGAGGTGGATCCAGAAGAAGGCGGTGGGCTGGGAGTGGTCGCCGTTGACGAAGGCCTGGCCGCCGGAGTCCTTCCACAGGTTCTTGACGAAGGTCGTCCAGATGATCATCGACCAGACGCCGAAGGCGGTCAGGAACCAGGAGGTACGGCGGCTGAGCTTCATGCGGGGTCCTCGGCGGCGGTGGGGAAGGCGGTGTGCAGCACCCCCAGTATGCGCGGGCCGCCGATCGGCGTACGGCGGGCCCCTCAGACGGAGGAGCGGTGCAGCGTGGCGAACGGCGGCGACGCCGAGTGGGTACGGTCTGCGGGTGACTGCACGCCTTCGAAAGCTCGCGCACCGGCTCGTCGCCGCCACCGCCGTCCTCCCCGCGCTGCTCGCCGCCCCGGGGGCGGTCGCGGCCCCGGCCGAGCCGGCCCCGTCGGCCGTGGTCGGGGGCGGCCGGCTCGGCCAGTCCGGGGTCCAGGTCTCGCCGTTGGCCGGCGCGCCGGCACTCCCGGGGGATCTGACCGGTCAGTCCTGGATAGTCTCCGACGCCGCCACCGGGGACGTGCTGGCGTCGTACAACCCCCATCTGCGGCTGCCACCGGCCAGCACCCTGAAGATCCTCTTCGCCGACACCGTGCTGCCCAAGTTCGACCGCAACGCGGTGCACAGGGTCGCGGACGAGGAGATCCAGGGGATCGGGCCCGGCAGCAGCCTGGTGGGGATCAAGGAAAACCTCGACTACCGCGTCGAGGACCTGTGGCGCGGGGTGTTCCTCAGTTCGGGCAACGACGCCGTGCACGTCCTCGCGCACATGAACGGCGGCATCCAGCGGACCGTCACCGAGATGCAGGCGCGCGCGGACGCCCTCCAGGCGCGGGACACCACGGTGGTCTCCCCGGACGGCTACGACATGGACGGCCAGGTCTCCTCGGCCTACGACCTGACGCTGTTCGCCCGGGCCGGGCTGCGCAACCCCGACTTCCGGACGTACTGCGCGACCCGGTCCGCGATGTTCCCGGGCGCGGTGGACCGCACCACCGGCCAGCGCGGCAGCTTCGGGATCGCCAACACCGACCGGCTGCTGGGCAAGTACCCCGGCCTGATCGGCGTGAAGAACGGCACCACCACCAACGCCGGCTCGACCTTCGTGGGCGCCGCCGAGCGGAACGGCCGCACGCTGCTGGTGACGGTGATGCACCCCGCGTCGTACCAGAAGGTCTACGACGAGACGGCCGAACTGCTGGACTGGGGCTTCTCGGCGGCCGACAAGGTCCAGCCGGTGGGCCGGCTGGTGGACGAGCTGCCGGCCGGCGACGCCGAGCCGACCGGCCAGGCGGGCGAGGCCTCCGGACTGCCCGAGCCGCCGCCGCACTCGTCGCCGTCCACCCCGGCGGCGTCGGCCGCATCGGTCCCATCGGCCGCATCGGCCTCATCGGGTGACGGGACCGACTGGATCAGCGCCGGCGGCTGGCTCGCGGTCGTCGCGGTCGGGGCCGTGGTGGGCGCATGGGCCCTGACGGTGCTGCGGCGCCGGACGGTCTAGCCCTCGAACGGCTGAGGATCGCCCTGCCCCGGCCCGGCCTCACGCGGAAGGTCGGCCCGCTTCCATCTCGTCCGCCGCCGCCAGCAGCGCCCGGCCGTGCGCCCTGGTCCGCTCCCGGGCGGCCTCCGGGTCGGCCGTCGCCGTCCAGGCCACGCAGTACATCAGCAGTCGGCAGACGACGTTGATCCACAGCAGCAGCGCCACCGGTGTGGCGAAGGCCCCGTACAGGCTCCGCCCGGCGACCGAGCCGAGGTAGGAGGCCAGCAGCAGCTTCAGCAGTTCGAAGCCGACCGCGCCGATCAGCGCGCCACGCAGCAGGTCCCGGCGGCGCTGACCGGTGATCCCGGGGAAGGGCGCCAGCAGGTAGGCGAAGAAGAGGGTGTCGCACCCTATGGAGATCAGCGCGCCGACCCCGGTCAGCAGGTAGCCGTTGCCGAGGCCGATCTCGTCGGCGATCCGCCCGGCGAGCGTCGTCCCGGCGGCGGAGGCGGCCAGCGAGAACAGCGACACCAGCCCGAGGCCGCCCAGCACCGCGACGTCCCGCGCCTTGCGCAGCACCGGGTTGCCCTTCTCCTCGGGCAGCTGCCACAGGTCCCGGATCGAGGTGCGCATGGTGTCCACCCAGCCGAGGCCGGAGATCAGCAGCAGCGCACCGCTGACCAGTCCGACCGTGCCCGCGTTGGCCACCAGGGACGGCAGGTTGAGCGCGTCCGAGATGCCGGGCAGCTGGTCGGAGATGCGCTGCTGCAGGTCGTTCACCTGGCGGTCGTCGAGCGTCGCGGCGGCGATCGCCAGGCCCACCGTGAGCAGTGGGAAGAGGGCGAGGAAGCCGAAGAAGGTGACGGCCCCGGCCAACCGGTTGCCGCGGGCGGCGGCGAAGTACTCGTACACCCGGTACGGGCGGCTGCGCAGCACCCGGGTCACCAGGGGGCCGATGACCGGAAGGCGGGTCAGGAATTCCACCCGACCGGTTATACCGGCCCGTCCCCCGAACGGCCGTCAGGAACAGTCCTAGCGCTTGACGAGTCGGCGGGCCTTGGCGAGGGCGCGGACGGCCTGGTAGGCGCCGTAGCGGCCGTGGCTGAGCAGTTCGGTGCGCACGCCCTCCACGCCGGCCGGCGGGCGGTAGCCGGCCGGACGCAGCCGGGCGCAGTGCGCGGCGGCGCGGCGGAAGTACTCGCGGCGGTCGCCGGCCGGGACCCGGCCGGGCTTGGCGACCACGGTGTTGAGGTGGTGCAGCATCTTGCCGTAGACGACCGGGCGCCAGCGGTCCAGGTCGGGGCGGCGGTCGAGGAAGGCGAAGACCAGGTCGTACTGGGCGAACACGTCGAAGTGCTTGCGGCTGGCGGTGGCCAGGATGTTGCCGCCCTCCTGGCGCTGGCGGTAGTGCACGCCGACCCGGTCGAGCAGGGTGATGCTGGCGGCGGCGAGCAGCGCCGGGTACGTCCAGGGGGTGTCCTCGTAGTAGCCGGCCGGGAAGACCAGCTGCTGCTCGGTGATGAAGGCGCGGCGGTAGGCCTTGTTCCAGACGACCTGGAGCAGGTCGAGCAGGTCGGGGCGGGCGGCGAGGTCGAAGACGTCCGGGGAGGCGGCGCCGAAGACGTGGCCGGAGGCCGCCCGGGTGATCCGGCCGTCGGCGTAGGTGCGGGCGTAGTCGTAGACCAGGATGTCCGGGTCCCCGGTGGCGGCGAGCCGGTCGTCGACGGCCTTCAGCAGGCCGGGGGTGAGGGTGTCGTCGCTGTCGAGGAAGACCACGTAGTCGCCGGTGGCGACCTCCAGGCCGGCGTTGCGGGCCCGGCCGAGGCCGACGTTCTCCGGCAGGTGCAGCACCCGCACCCGGGGGTCGGCGGCGGCCGCCTCGTCCAGCATGGCGCCGCAGCCGTCCGGGGAGCGGTCGTCCACCGCGATCAGTTCGACGTCGGGGCCGCCCTGACCGAGGACCGAGTCGAGACACTCGGCGAGGTAGTCCTGGACCTGGTATACGGGGACGATCAGGCTGAAGCGGGGCACGGGGCCCAGCGTAGTGGCCCGGGGAGGGCCCTCGAGCCCGGAGGTAGGATCGGGGCGCACGTACGCACCGATTCAAAGTGCGGCCAGGCCCCCACCGGGCTGCCACGCTCCTCCCGAGAAAGGCCTGCGTAGCCGATGGCTCCCCGCCTCTCCATCGTCGTTCCGATCTACAACGTCGAGCG
Source organism: Kitasatospora sp. NPDC018058 (assembly GCF_044327205.1). Lineage (NCBI taxonomy): Bacteria > Bacillati > Actinomycetota > Actinomycetes > Kitasatosporales > Streptomycetaceae > Kitasatospora > Kitasatospora sp. NPDC018058. The sequence goes on from NZ_JBIRFA010000011.1 coordinate 84,001, forward strand.
CTATCTCGTCGAATGCCTCGACTCGATCGCCGCCCAGACCTTCACGGACTTCGAGTGCGTCATGGTCGACGACGGTTCGAAGGACGACAGCGCGGCCCTCGCCGAGGCGTACGCGGCCAAGGACTCCCGGTTCCGGCTGGTCCGCCAGGTGAACAAGGGCCTCGGCGCGGCCCGCAACACCGGCATCCGGCACATCGACCCGGACGCCGAGTTCCTGTGCTTCGTGGACAGCGACGACTCGATGCCGCCCAGCGCGTACGAGTTGATGATCAACACGCTGGACGAGACCGGCTCGGACTTCTGCACCGGCAACGTGCTGCGCTTCCGCGCGGTGGGCTACTACCAGTCCGGCGGGCACGTGAAGCCGTTCAAGACGACCAAGCTCAAGACCCACATCACCGAGATCCCGGCGCTGGTCACCGACCGCACCGCGTGGAACAAGGTGTACCGCCGCTCGTTCTTCGACGCTGCCGGGCTGCTCTACCCCGAGGGCATCCTGTACGAGGACGCGCCGGTCAGCGTCCCGCATCACTACCTGGCCAAGAGCGTGGACGTGCTCTCCGAGCCGATCTACCACTGGCGCGAGCGCGAGGTCGGCGAGATGTCGATCACGCAGATGCGCACCAACCCCAAGGGCCTGGTCGACCGCGTCACCTCGGTCGAGCTGGTCCGCGGCTGGCTGAAGAAGCAGACCGATCCGCGCTTCGCCCAGTACCTGCGCTCCTACGACGAGAACACCCTCGTCGAGGAGATCCCGATGTTCTTCTGGTCCGTCGTGGACGGCGACAAGGAGTACCGGGACGCCTACATCCAGCACGTCAGCCGGCTGCTCCGGGCGATCGGCCCCGAGCAGGTCCGCAAGCTGCGCGCGCCGCTGCGGCTGAAGTACCACCTGACCCTGCAGGGCCGGATCGACGAGTTCGTCGAGCAGATCAAGTACGAGGGCGAGAGCAACGGCGGTGTCCAGGCCCGCGGTCTGCTGCGTCCGTACGCCGACTACCCGTTCCTGCGCGGCGGGCGCAAGAGCGTGCCGGCCGGCGTGCTCAAGCTGGACAATTCGCTGGTCATGCGCAGCCGGCTGTACGAGAGCGCCTGGGTGGGTGGGAAGCTGCAGCTGACCGGGTACGCGTACCCGGAGCAGCTGGGCGCGACGTCCAAGCACGACATGGTCCGCACGCTGGTGCTGCGCGAGGCCAAGGGCCGCCGGGTCATCGCGGTGCCGATGAAGAGCCAGTACAGCCCCGAGGCCACCGCGAGCTGCAGCCACGACCTGTACAGCTGCGACTGGTCCGGCTTCACCGTCGCCCTGGACCCGAAGAAGCTCAAGCACCGCGGCCAGTGGAAGGACGGCCACTGGCGCGTCCTGGTCGCCGGCGCGGGCAAGGGCGGGGTGTACAAGGGCCGGGTCTCGGCCGGCTGGAGCGACACCGCGGAGTACATCCCGGCGCACTGGGTCGAGCCGGACGTGCGGATCGTGCCGTGGGTCCGGGACAGCTTCGTCTACCTGCACGTGGAGACCGTCAAGGCCCGGGTGACCGGCCTGGCCGCGCACGGCGGCCGGGTGGAGGTCTCCGGCGCCGCCCGCTCCGGGGTGAGCTTCGCCGGGGCCCGGCTGCAGCTCACCCACCTCGAGTCCGACCGCGAGCTGTCCTTCCCGCTGGAGCTGGGCGCGCCGGTCGGCACGCTGCAGCCGTTCACGGCCTCCTTCCCGATCGCGGAGCTGACCGCCGTCCGCGAGGCCTGGGCCGAGCTGGACCCGGTGGCCGCCGAGCGCAGCCGCGACCGCTGGGACGCCGCCCTGCTGCTGGCCGACGGCAGCACCGTCCGGCTGGCCTGGGACGACCGCAACGCGCCGGAGCGGCTGCACCTGCCGCTGGACCCGCAGTCCTCGGGCAAGCCGCGCCGGGCCCTCTACTCCAAGCCCTCCCCGGGCGGCCACCTGCAGTTCTGCGACCAGCTGCTGCAGCCGCTGGTGGACGAGGTGGCCTCGCGCGGCGCCGACGGCTTCCTGCTCAGCGGTTCCTTCCCGCTGCCCGGCGCCCACCGCTGGGAGCTGGTGGTCCGGCACCACTGGCGCGAGGAGGAGCACGTCTACCCGGTGGAGATCTCGGACGGCCGGTTCCGCACGGCGCTGCCCGCCGTGCCGACCGCCTCCTTCGCCGGGCGGGTGCCGCTCGCCGCCGGTACCTGGAGCGTCTTCTTCCGCCCGGTCGGCGTGCCGGCGGGCGACCTGCCGGACTCCGCGGCGATGGTCACCCCGGACTGCTTCGGCACGCTGCCGCTCGTGGTGGAATCCCGCGGCAAGCGGATCGGGCTGGAGCGCCGCTACCACGACGGCCTGTCGCTGGAGTCGCACGCGACGCTGCTGCCCGAGGAGCGGGCCGGCTACCGCCAGCGCCTGCTGCGCACGGACCACTACCCGACCGCCCGCCATCTGCCGATCCGTGACACGGTGCTGTACAACGCCGGGCACGGCAGCGTGTACGCGGACTCGCCGAAGGCGATCCACCAGGAGCTGGTCCGCCGCGGCCTGCCGCTGGAGCACCTGTGGGGCAGCGACGACCTGCAGGCCGACCTGCCGCAGTCGGCGACCCCGATCCGGCTCTGGAGCCCGGAGTGGTTCGAGGCGCTGGCGACCGCCAAGTACATCGTCACCGGCACCCACCTGCCCGACTTCTTCGTCCGCCGCCCCGGCCAGGTGGTCCTGCAGACCTGGCAGGGCACCCCGCTGAAGCAGGTCGGCTTCGATTTCGAGAAGGTCTGGTTCACCGACTCCAACTACCTCAAGGGCCTGATCCGCGAGATTCCGAACTGGAGCCTCCTGGTGGCCGGCAACACCTGGTCGGCGCCGGTGCTGAAGCGCGCGTTCGATTTCAAGGGCGAGATCCTGGAAAGCGGTTCGCCCCGGAATGACCTTCTGTTCGCGGCCGACCGGGAGAAGACGGCCGAACAGGTTCGCGAACGGCTCGGCCTGCCCGAGGGCAAGCAGGTCGTGCTGTACGCGCCGACCTGGCGCGAGGACCGGCGCCGGCCGAACGGCGGCTACCAGATCGACCTGCGGATCGACCTGGCGGCGGCCAGGGCCGCGCTCGGTGACGACCAGGTGCTGCTGGTGCGCCGGCACAACATGATGTGCGGCCAGATCCCGGGCGCCGGCAACGGCTACATCTGGGACGTGGGCAGCTACCCCGACATGGCGGAGCTGCTGCTGATCGCCGACGTGCTGGTGACCGACTACTCGGCGAGCGTGTTCGACTTCGCCACCACCGGCAAGCCGATGCTCTTCTTCACCCACGACCTGGAGCACTACCGGGACAACCTGCGCGGCTTCAGCCTGAACTTCGAGGCCGAGGCGCCCGGTCCGCTGCTGGCCACCTCCGAGGAGCTGGTCGCCGCGCTGGGCCGGGTGGACGAGGTCGCGGCCGAGTACGCCGACAAGGCGGCCGCGTTCCGTGAGGCGTACTGCGACCTGGACGACGGCAAGGCATCCGTCCGGGTGGTCGACGCGATGCTCCGCAAGGAGTAGTCACCGGCATCCTCCGAGGCGCCCGGCGCGAATCGCGCCGGGCGCCTCGGCGCTGCCTGGGAATTTCCTGAGAACTACCTCGCCCTTTACGTCCATTTTGCACTCGAACTTACGTTTAACTGATGAACTTCAAAGGAAATTCTCCGAACTGTACAGTTGACCACGGGCGTCTTCCGGGTATGGGATATCAATTCGGCCCCGGACCGGTTCGCCATCGGCTCGCGGCCCCTCCCGGTCACCGCCATGCCCGGGCCCCCGTCCCCGAAGGGCTCCCCGCACCATGCCTGCGCTCACCCGGTTCGTCCTGCCGCACGCCGCCCCCCGCGTGCCCGCCGGCCGGCCCGCCGTCGACGAGGACGTGGTGTTCGGCCTGCTCCGGGCCCGCTGGCACGGCCGCGGCCTGGAGCTCACCGGCTTCGCCCGCCCGCTGAACCTGGACACCGGCCGCCCCGGCTCGGCCTGGACCTGGCTGACCCTGCGCCACGAGGACGAGAGCCGGCCGCCGGTCCACCTGCGCTCCAGACCCCGGAGGATGCCCGAGGTCACCGACGACAGCGCCCAGCCCGAGTACAACCACGACTGGTCCGGCTTCACCGCCCTGATCGAGCCCGACCGACTGCGCCCCGACGGCCACTGGCTGCTCGGCGACTGGCAGATCGAGACCACCCTCATCACCCACCCCCGCCCCACCCGGCTGCGCCGCCAGTACGGCGCCCTCGCCCCGCACTGGTGCGGCTCCGGCGAGTACCCCCCGGCCCGCTGGGTGGACCACGGCGTCCGCCTCCAGCCCCATTTCGAGGACGACCGGCTGCGGCTGCGGCTGGAGCGCCCGGGCGTGCGGATCAACCGCGCCGCGCCCGGCGCCGACGGCATCGAACTGGGCGGCACCGCCGACCACTGCCCCTCCGGCACCGTGCTGCGGCTGCGGCACCGGCAGAGCGACACGGTGCTCGAACAGCCGGTGGCCCGCACCGGCAACGCCTTCACCGTCCACCTGCCGTACCGGCCGTTCACCGCCGTCGGGCGCGGCCGGGGCGAGCTGGAGCACTGGGACGCCGAACTACTGCGGCCCGACGGCAGCACCGAGCGGCCCTGCCTGGACGAGCGCGGTGGCCCGGTGTCCGGCCAGTACCCGCTGCCGGACGCCCCGGACCGGATGCTCTACCTCAAGCACCTCGCCGACGGCCGGCTCCAGGTCTGCGTCCAGCCGGCGGCCGGGATGGTCGACCGGATCGCGGTCCACTTCGGCGGCTTCGTACTGACCGGCCACTGCCCCGACCCGGCCGCCGACCGGCTGGAGCTGGTGCTGCGGCACACCGGCAGCGCCGGCGAGGTCCGCACCCCGGTCGAGCCCGAACCGGGCGGCCGTTTCCGGGTCCGGGTGCCCGCCACCCGCACCGGCTCGGACGGCGCCGTGCTGCCGCTGCGCAAGGGCATCTGGGAGGCCGCGCTGGAGCCGGCCGACCGCTCCGGTCCGGCCCGGCCGCTGCTCGCCGCCCCCGCCGCGCTGCCCGCACTGCCCGCCACCGCCGCGGTCGGCGGCAAGCAGGTGCTGCTGCAGCGCCGCTGGCACGACACCCTGATGGTGGACTCCACCCCGGTGCTCGACCCCACCGAGCGCAGCGCCTGGACGCAGCAGCGGCTGCGCACCGAGCGCTATCCGGCCGCCCGCCGCGAGCCGCTGCGCGAGGCGGTGCTGTACGACGTCTTCGGCGGCCGCGGCTACGCCGACTCCCCGCGCGCGGTGCACGCCGAACTCGCCCGCCGCGGCGAGCCGTTGGAGCACCTGTGGGTGGTCGACGACGCCCAGGCCGAGCTGCCGCCCGGGGTCTGCCCGGTGCGGATCTGGAGCCCGGAGTGGTACCGCGCGCTGGCCACCTGCCGGTACCTGGTCGGCAACACCCACTTCCCGGACTTCCTGGAGCGCCGCGAGGGCCAGGTCGTGGTGCAGACCTGGCACGGCTCGCTGCTGAAGCGGATCGCCCACGACGTCGACAACCCCTGGCTGGCCGACCACGGCTACCTGGAGGCGCTCGACCGGGAGACCCCGCAGTGGAGCCTGCTGCTCTCCCCCAGCCCGTTCGCCACCCCGATCCTGCGGCGCGCCTTCCGCTACGGCGGCGAGGTGCTGGAGTCCGGCTACCCGCGCGGCGACGTACTGGCCCAGGCCGACCCGCGCACCGCGGCGGCCGTCCGGCGTCGGCTCGGCGTGCCGGCGGGCAAGCGGATCGTGCTGTACGCGCCGACCTGGCGCGAGGACCAGCAGCGCGGCGACGGCGAGGGCTTCCGGCTCGACCTGCGGCTGGACCTCGACCACGCCCGCCGGCTGCTCGGCGAGGACCACGTGCTGCTGGTCCGCCCGCACTCCCACGTGCGCGACCCGCTGCCGGGCGCCGGCGACGGCTTCCTGTACGACTGCGGGGACTACCCCGACCCGCAGGAGCTGCTGCTGGTCGCGGACGTCCTGGTGACCGACTACTCGTCGATCATGTTCGACTTCGCGATCACCGGCCGCCCGGTGTACTTCTTCACCTACGACCTGGAGCACTACCGCGGCACCCTGCGCGGCTTCTACTTCGACTTCGAGCCGAACGCCCCCGGCCCGCTGGTGCCGACCTCGGCCGAACTGCTCGGCGCGCTGCGCGAACTCGCCGACAGCGGCGCTGAGTTGCCGCCCGGGTACGCGGAGCGCTACCGGCGCTTCCGGGCCGAGCACTGCGCGCTGGACGACGGCGGCGCGGCCCGCCGGGTGGTCGACCGGATGCTCGAGCTCGGCCGCACCGAGCGGTAGTCGCACCGGGCGGCGGCCGCACCGCGCGGTGGTCGCCGTCGGCCGGCCGGTTCAGGAGAAGGAGTAGCCCCGCCAGGGCCGCCAGACCTCGTCCGCGTCGAAGCGGGAGAGCGAGAAGCCCGGGACGGTGAAGGACGCCCGGAAGCCGCGCGCCTGCTCGTACGCCCGGTCCAGCACGTCGTCCGGCAGTCCGTGCGCGACCGTCACGTGCGGGTGGTACGGGAAGGCCAGCTCACGGGCCAGCGGGCCGGAGCGGACGTCCGCCTCCAGCAGCCGGCACTCCTGCGCGCCCTCCTCGACCCGGACGAACACCACCGGGGAGACCGGGCGGAAGGTGCCGCCGCCGCGCAGCAGCATCCGGAACGGCCGGTGCGCGGCCGCCACCGCGGCGAGGTGCTCCTCGATCTTCGGCAGCAGCTCGGCCGGCACCTCGGTCGGCGGCAGCAGGGTGACGTGCGTCGGTATCGAACGGGCCTGCGGGTCGCCGTGGCCCGCCCGGGTGTCCTGGATCCGCGCCCCGTACGGGTCCGGGACGCTCACGGACACGCCGATGGTGACGACCTCCGGGAGGTCGCCACCATCGGGCAGGTGGGTGAGGGGCGTCACCGCTTGGCGGCCGGGAGGAAGCCGATCCGGTCGTACACCGTCGCCAGCGTCTCGGAGGCCACCGCGCGGGCCTTCTCGGCACCGACCGCCAGCACCCGGTCCAGCTCGGCCGGGTCGTCCAGGAAGGTGCTGGTGCGCTCCTGGAAGGGGGCGACCCACTCGGTGAACAGCTCGGCCAGCTCGGTCTTCAGGGCGCCGTACATCTTGCCCTCGAAGTGCGCCACCAGCTGCTCGACCGACTGGCCGCTGAGCGCGGAGTGGATGCTCAGCAGGTTGGAGACGCCCGGCTTCTGCTCCTCGTCGTAGGAGACGACGGTGCCGGTGTCGGTCACGGCGCTCTTGAACTTCTTGGCGCTGGCCTTCGGGTCGTCCAGCAGGCTGACCAAGCCCTTGGGCGAGGAGGCCGACTTGCTCATCTTGATGGCCGGGTCCTGGAGGTCCATGATCTTCGCCGTCTCCTTGAGGATGTACGGCTTCGGGATCGTGAACGTCGGGCTGTAGCGCGAGTTGAAGCGCTCCGCGATGTCGCGGGTGATCTCCACGTGCTGGCGCTGGTCCTCGCCGACCGGGACGGCGTCCGCCTGGTAGAGCAGGATGTCCGCGATCTGCAGGATCGGGTAGGTGAACAGGCCGACGGTGGTGCTGTCGGCGCCGTACCGGGAGGACTTGTCCTTGAACTGGGTCATCCGGGAGGCCTCGCCGAAGCCGGTGAGGCAGTTCATCACCCACGCGAGCTGCGCGTGCTCGGGCACGTGCGACTGGACGAACAGGGTGCAGTGCTCCGGGTCCAGGCCGGCGCCGAGCAGCTGGGCGGCGGAGATCCGGGTGTTCTGGCGCAGAGTCGCCGGGTCCTGCGGCACGGTGATCGCGTGCAGGTCGACGACCATGTAGAAGGCGTCGTTCTCCTTCTGCAGGTCGACCCACTGACGCACCGCGCCCAGGTAGTTGCCGAGGTGGAACGAGCCGGAGGTGGGCTGGATGCCGGAGAGCACCCGGGGACGGTCCTTGACCGGACCAGTGACCGCTGCGTTGACCATGCGGGCCATTGTTCCAGTTCCACCGGTCGCTCAGGAAACGTCCGCCCCCGGAGGTTCGACCGGTGTGACGGCACTCACCCTCACCCGCGCGATCCGCCGGCCCTCCACCTTCGCCACCGTCAGCAGCACCGCTCCCCCGCCGTCGAGCGGGATGCGGGCCTGGTCACCACCCCTGGGCAACCGGCCGAGCGAGGCGACCAGGCAGCCGGCCACCGTCTCGTAGGGGCCCTCGGGGAGGGACACACCGGTCTCCTCCTCGAAGTCACCCAGGTTGAGCAGGCCGTCCAGTTCCATGCCGCCGCCGGCCAGCCGGCGGGTGGTGGTGGTCTCCGGCCGGTCGTACTCGTCCCGGATCTCGCCGATCACCTCCTCGACCAGGTCCTCCAGGGTGACGATCCCGGCGGTGCCGCCGTACTCGTCCACCACGATGGCCAGGTGGTGGCCCTCCCGGCGCATCTCGCCCATCGCCTCCAGCACCAGCTTGGTGCCGGGCAGCAGCTTGACCGGGCGGGCCAGGTCGCGGACCTTGACGGCCTGCTCGCCGCGGGCGCCGTACAGGTCGCGGACGTGGACGAAGCCGACCACGACGTCGGCGCTGCCCTCGACCACCGGGTAGCGGGAGTGCGGCGAGGTCTCGGCCTGGTGCCGCACGGCGGCCAGCGGGCGCTCGGCGTCCAGGAAGGTCACCTCGGTGCGCGGGACCATCACCTCGCGCAGCTGGCGCTCCCCGGCGGCGAACACATCGGCGATCAACGCCCGTTCATCGCTGCCCAGTTCGGTGTTGGCGGCGACCAGGCCGCGCAGTTCCTCGGAGCTCATCGAGCCGCGTCCGGCCGCCGGGTCGCCGCCGAGCAGGCGGACCATCAGATTGGTGGAGTGGCCGAGCAGCCAGATCACCGGCCGCAGCACCACCGACATCACGTCCACCACGGGGGCGGCGACCACCGCGATGGACTCGGCGCGCTGCAGGCCGATCCGCTTGGGGGTGAGCTCGCCCAGCACCAGCGAGACGTAACTGATCACCAGGGTGAGGCCGACCAGGGCGAGCGCGTCGGCCACCCCCTGGGACAGCCCGGCGTCGACGAACAGCGGGGCCACCTTGCCGGCCAGGGTGTCCGCGCCGAAGGCGGCGGACAGGAAGCCCATGCAGGTCACGCCGACCTGGACGGCGGCCAGGAAGCGGTTGGGGTCGGCGGCCAGGTGCGCGGCCCGGGCCGAGCGCCGGGTGCCGTGCGCCTCCAGCGTCCGGATCTGGCCCTCGCGCAGCGAGATCAGCGAGATCTCGGCGACGTTGAACAGCCCGCCCAGCAGGATGAAGACGAGGACGAGCGCGGCGTCCCCGAGGGTTTCGTTCACAGCGGGCCAGTGTAGGTGGCCGCCGTGTACGGGACCCCGAACACGGCGGCGGCCCGCCGTCCCCCGGTTCCGGGAGAGGGCGGGCCGTCCGGACGGACCGTGCGGGCGGGGCTCAGATGAGGCCCAGCTCCTGGACCGCGTCGCGCTCCTCGGTCAGCTCCTTGACCGAGGCGTCGATGCGGGCGCGGGAGAAGTCGGAGATCTCCAGGCCCTGGACGATCTCGAACTTGCCGTCCTTGGTGGTGACCGGGAAGGAGGAGATCAGGCCGGCCGGGACGTCGTAGGAGCCGTCGGAGACGACACCCATGGAGGTCCAGTCACCCTCGGCGGTGCCGTTGACCCAGGTGTACACGTGGTCGATGGCGGCGTTGGCGGCCGAGGCGGCCGAGGAGGCACCGCGGGCGTCGATGATGGCGGCACCACGCTTGGCGACGGTCGGGATGAAGTCGTTCTCCAGCCAGGCCAGGTCGCTGCCGACGGCCTCGAAGGCCGGCTTGCCGGCGATCTCGGCCTGGAAGACGTCCGGGTACTGGGTGGCGGAGTGGTTGCCCCAGATGGTGACGCGCTTGATGTCGGAGACCAGGGCGCCGGTCTTGGCGGACAGCTGGCCGACCGCGCGGTTGTGGTCCAGACGGGTCATCGCGGTGAAGCGCTCCGCCGGGACGTCCGGGGCGTTGCGCTGGGCGATCAGGGCGTTGGTGTTGGCCGGGTTGCCGACGACCAGGACCTTGATGTCGTCCGCGGCGTGGTCGTTGATGGCCTTGCCCTGCGGGCCGAAGATGCCGCCGTTGGCCTGCAGCAGGTCGCCGCGCTCCATGCCGGCGGTGCGCGGACGGGCGCCGACCAGCAGCGCGACGTTGGCGCCGTCGAAGGCCTCGTTCGGGTTGTCGGTGATCTTGATGTCGCGCAGCAGCGGGAAGGCGCAGTCGACGAGCTCCATGGCGGTGCCCTCGGCGGCCTTGAGGCCCTGCGGGATCTCCAGGAGGCGGAGGTTCACCGGCACGTCGGCACCGAGCAGGTGGCCCGAGGCGATGCGGAAGAGCAGCGCGTAGCCGATCTGGCCGGCCGCTCCGGTGATGGTGACGTTGACGGGGGTGCGGGTCATTTCTACCTTCTCCAGCAAATCGCCAGGTGCCCCAGGCACACCGGCACTGGAGCCAGGGATGATCTCTCGACGTCGAGAGACCGGCGTCAGGTTATCGCAAAGGGAAGCGTACGCCGCGTGTGCGGACGTGGCTGATGCGTCACAGACGCATTGCGGCCCCGCCCGGGGAATCCCGGACGGGGCCGCGGCGCGAAGGCGGCTCAGTGCTTGGGCCGACCGATCAACTGGCCGATGTTGTCGAGCAGCGGGAACTCCAGCCACGGGTTCGGCTGCGCCACCAGGGTCAGCAGCACGATCGAGGCACCCAGGAAGGTCAGCACGATCACGTCGGTGAAGCGGCTGCGCACCGCCAGCATCCCGACCTCGGGCAGCACCAGCCGCAGCACCGCGCCGAGCAGCACCCCGGCGCCGAGGATCAGCAGCCCGTACTTGAAGCCGTCCTTGAAGTCGGCGAACCAGGTGACCGCGAGGCCGGCACCGACCACCGACAGGACCAGTGTTATCGGCCACTGCCGGACCGGCAGGGCGTGGTCGCGCCCGAGGGCCGGGGCCGCGCCCTCGGGCGGCAGGGTGCCGGTGGTCTTGACCGGCCTGCGCCGGGTCCGCGCCGGTCGCGGTTCAGTCATGCTCGCCGTCCCTCGGGGGTCAGACGCCGGCGCGGCGCTCGGCCGCCTCGACGATGTTGTTGAGCAGCATCGCGCGGGTCATCGGGCCCACGCCGCCGGGGTTCGGGGAGATCCAGCCGGCCACCTCGGCCACACCCGGGTGGACGTCGCCGACGATCTTGCCCTCGCTGCGGCTGACGCCCACGTCCAGCACCGCCGCGCCCGGCTTGACGTCCTCCGGCTTGACCAGGTGCGGGACACCGGCGGCGGCCACGATGATGTCGGCCTTGCGCAGGTGGGCGCCGAGGTCGCGGGTGCCGGTGTGGCACAGGGTCACGGTGGCGTTCTCGCTGCGGCGGGTCAGCAGCAGGCCGATCGAGCGGCCGACGGTGATGCCGCGGCCGACCACGACCACCTCGGCGCCGTTGATCTCGACGTCGTGGCGGCGCAGCAGCTCGACGATGCCCAGCGGGGTGCACGGCAGCGGGCCGTCGATGCCCAGGGCGAGCCGGCCCAGCGACGTCGGGTGCAGGCCGTCGGCGTCCTTGTCCGGGTCCATCAGCTCCAGGACCGGGTTCTGGTCCAGGCCCTTGGGCAGCGGCAGCTGGACGATGTAGCCGGTGCAGGACGGGTCGGCGTTGAGCTCGCGGACGACGTTCTCGACGTCCTCCTGGGTGGCGGTGGCGGGCAGCTCGCGCTGGATCGAGGCGATGCCGACCTCGGCGCAGTCCTTGTGCTTCCCGTTGACGTACCAGCGGCTGCCCGGGTCGTCGCCGACCAGGACGGTGCCGAGGCCGGGCGTGACGCCCTTCGCCTTGAGGGCCGCCACGCGGGCGGCGAGTTCGGACTTGATCGCGGCCGCGGTGGCCTTGCCATCGAGAATCTGGGCAGTCATGACACCATTCTCCCGGATCGCGACCGGCGTCCGCACCGGGCCCGCTCCGTCGGCCGGACGGGTACGGAAGGTCCGCACCACATTGCGGTTGCGCCACAGTCTTGGCCCGGCACCCGGAACCGGCTGGACACGGTACTGCCGTCCGGTTGACGATATGCGGGCATTCCCTGCCGCGATCCGGCCCGGTGACGGGCCGACGGATCCCGCGGCGGGGCGTACCCGGGGGAAAGAGCCAGTGATCCGACCACAGCAGACCGAGCAGCCCGACCACCACGGCGCCGTCCTCGCCGTGCCGTGCCCGTCCCGGCCCTCGCTCGCCCGTTCCTCATCGCACTGCTGAGCCGGCCGCGCCCGTCACCGCTGCCGGGCTGTCGCTGTGCTCCGATACCGTCCCGTTCTGTCGCCGACCCGACTCGCCGGCCGCAACCGGGTCCTCCGCCGTACCGTCCCCGCGTCCCGTAACTGCCCGGAGGCATCCATGAGTTACCCGCCCGACCCGAACAACCCGTACGGCCAGCCGCCGGCCGCGCCCGGCTACGGCTACCCCCAGCAGGCCCCGCAGGCCCCGCCGGTCCCGGGTTACGGCTACCCGCCGGCCGCGCCGGGCTACGGCTACGCGCCGGCCGTGCCGCAGTCCATGCCGGGCCTGGTGATGACCACCCGGGTGCTGCTGTTCATCATCGGCGGTGTGCAGGTGATCCTCGCGGGGTTCTGCCTGATCGCGGCCGCGGCCACCAAGGACGTCGTCACCAAGACCTCGTCGACCAGCGATGACTTCATCAGCTCGATCGGCAACGCCGCGGCCGGCATCCTGCTGGTCGTCGGCGTCGTGTGGGCGCTCGCCGCCACGCTGTCCATCACGCTGGGCGCGAAGTTCGGCAAGGGCGGCAACGGCGTCCGGATCACCACCATCGTCTACGGCTCGATCGCCTCGATCTTCGGCCTGCTCGACCTGATCGGCGGGATCTCGTCGAAGGTCACGGTGAACATCATCATCGGGCTGATCTGGATCGCGATCTGCGTCATCTGGATCACCGCCATGTGCGTCCGGGACGGCGTCAACTGGTTCAACCGGCCGCGGTACTGACCGAACGGCACGGCTTACGGCGAAGCGGCCCGGCTCCCTCCTCGGAGGAAGCCGGGCCGCTTCGTGTCAGCCCTCCACCGGCCGGCGGCTCAGTGGAAGAAGTGGCGTGCGCCGGTGAAGTACATCGTCACGCCCGCCGTGGCGGCCGCCTCGATGACCTGCTCGTCGCGGATCGAACCGCCCGGCTGGACGATCGCCTTGACGCCCGCGGCGATCAGGATCTCCGGGCCGTCCGGGAACGGGAAGAAGGCGTCCGAGGCCGCGTACGAGCCCTTGGCCCGCTCGCCGGCCCGCTCGACCGCGAGCTTGCAGGAGTCGACCCGGTTGACCTGGCCCATGCCGACGCCGACCGAGGCGCCGTCCTTGGCCAGCAGGATCGCATTGGACTTGACGGCCCGGCAGGCCCGCCAGGCGAAGGCCAGCTCGGCCAGCTCGGCCGCGGAGAGCGCCTCGCCGGTGGCCAGCGTCCAGTTCGCCGGGTCGTCGCCCTCGGCCTGCACCCGGTCGGCGTCCTGGAGCAGCACGCCGCCGGAGATCGGGCGGACCTCCTGGCGGTTGGCCGGCGCCTCGGGGGCGACCAGCACCCGCAGGTTCTTCTTGCGGGCCAGCACCTCGACGGCGCCCTCCTCGTAGCCGGGGGCCACGACGACCTCGGTGAAGATCGGGGCGATCTGCTCGGCCAGCTCGACGGTGACCGGGCGGTTGACCGCAATCACGCCGCCGTACGCGGAGACCGGGTCGCACTCGTGCGCCTTGCGGTGCGCCTCGACGACGTCGGCGCCGGTCGCGATGCCGCACGGGTTGGCGTGCTTGATGATCGCGACGGCCGGCTCGGCGTGGTCGTACGCGGCGCGGCGGGCGGCGTCGGTGTCGACGTAGTTGTTGTACGACATCTCCTTGCCGTGCAGCTGCTGCGCGCCGGCCAGGCCGCCCGTGCCGTCGCTGTACAGCGCGGCGCCCTGGTGCGGGTTCTCTCCGTAGCGCAGCACGTTCTGCCGCTCCCACGTGGCGCCCAGGAACTCGGGGAAACGCTCGTCGCTGGGGGCGTAGCCGGCCTCGAACCAGGAGGCGACGGCCACGTCGTAGGCGGCGGTGTGGGCGAACGCGGCACCGGCCAGGCGCTTGCGGGTGGCCAGGTCGAAGCCGCCCTCCCGAACGGCCGTCAGCACGTCGCCGTAGCGGGCCGGGTCGACCACGACGGCCACCGAGGGGTGGTTCTTGGCGGCGGCGCGGACCATGCTCGGGCCGCCGATGTCGATCTGCTCGACGCACTCGTCCGGGGTGGCGCCGGAGGCGACGGTGGCCTTGAACGGGTAGAGGTTCACCACGACCAGGTCGAAGGGCTCGACACCGAGCTCGGCCAGCTGCGCGCGGTGCGACTCCAGGCGCAGGTCGGCGAGCACGCCGGCGTGCACGCGGGGGTGCAGCGTCTTCACGCGCCCGTCCAGGCACTCCGGGAAGCCGGTCAGCTCGGAGACCTCGGTCACCGGGACACCGGCGGCGGCGATCCGGCCGGCGGTGGAGCCGGTGGAGACGATGGCGACCCCGGCGGCGTGCAGGCCCTGGGCCAGCTCCTCCAGACCGGTCTTGTCGTACACGCTGATCAGCGCGCGACGGATCGGACGGATGTTCTCGGAGACAGGGGGGGTGGTGGAGCTGGCACTCATGCCGGGATCCATACCTTTCGGTCCTCGATGCGGTGACCTTCGCGGGCCAGCCGGCCCACGACGTCGACGAGCAGCTTGCGCTCGACAGTCTTGATGCGCTCGTGCAGCGCTTCGCCGCCATCGGCGTGGTCGGCGTCGAGGACCTCGACGACGCCCTGCGCGATGATCGGCCCGGTGTCCACCCCGGCGTCGACCAGGTGGACGGTGCAGCCGGTGACCTTCACCCCGTACGCGAGCGCGTCGGTGACGCCGTGGGCGCCGGGGAAGGAGGGCAGCAGTGCGGGGTGGGTGTTGACGATCCGTCCGCCGAAGGCCGCGATGAACTCGGGGCCGAGGATCTTCATGAAGCCCGCCGTGACCACCAGGTCCGGCTGGTGGGCGGCGACGGAGGCGGTCAGCGCGCGGTCCCAGTCGGCGCGGTCCGGGAAGTCCTTCACCCGGTGGACGAAGGTCGGCAGGCCGGCCTTCTCGGCCCGCTCCAGGCCGACGATCCCGTCCCGGTCCGCGCCCACCGCGATGATCTCCGCGCCGTAGGCCGGGTCGGCGACGGCGTCGATCAGCGACTGCAGATTGGTGCCGGAGCCGGAGACCAGCACCACCAGGCGGGCCGGTCCGGGCGTACGGGGCGGGAAGAGCTGGGCGGGGGCGGCGGCCACTGCGCGATTCTCCGTAGGTCGGGCGCCGTCCGCTGGTACATCCACCGGCGGTGGGGCCACTACGAACGGCAGGTCGAGCGAAAGGGAACACCAGGAGAACCCGCCGCGACGCGGGCCCCGGGGAACCTATGTGAGCTGCTGACCGTCACCACGATAACGGCTGGTCGGACGGCCTCCGCACCCTCCCGGCGGCGCTACGCGCGTAGTTGAGACAGGGATCTCCTCAGGTCGCACACCGGGGTCGCGCGTGCCCGCCCCGGCTCGGGGTACGGGCCCCCGGCGGGCCCCCGAACGGCTGCGGGATCATGGGGGGCGCGGAAGACCGCTCCGACGCGAGACCCTCCGAACGAGCCCCGACCGAGAAGGAATGGCTGAACCCATGAGCAGCGGCGACGACAACGGCGAGCACAACCCCTTCGCGCCGCCGCCGGCGGACGCCCCGGACCAGCCGTGGCAGCCGCGCGGCTCCTGGCCCGGCCAGGGCCAGGAGGGCAACGGCGGCCAGGAGGGCGGCGACCGCCCGCAGCTCCCGCCGCCGTGGGGCCAGGGCATCGGCGACGGCCGCCCCGGCCAGCGCCCTCCGGCGCCGCAGCCGCCCCGGCTCGACCCGACCGACCCGACCCACCGCCGGGCCCGCAACGCCGCACTGGCCGGGCCGTTCGCGCTCGTCTGCCTGTTCGCGGAGTTCCACTGGATCGCGCTGCTGGTCGGGGTACTCGGGATCTACTGGGGGGTCAGCGCGCTGCGGGCCAAGCAGCCGACGGCCCAGGCCGGCGGCACCCAGGCCGCCGCCGTCCCCGGGGCGCCGACGCCGAACCCGCTCACCCCGGCCGCGCTGGCCGGGATCCTGACCGGGGCGATGACCGTCGCCATGGTCGGCCTGGTGATCGGGCTCGGGGTCTACTACCAGGACTACGCGACCTGCGTCCGGGACTCGCTGACCAGCGTCGGGACCGAGAACTGCGACCGCTACGCGCCGCAGTGGTACGTGGACTTCACCGGGAACGCGGAGTAGCCGTCGGCTTCAGTCGGCGGGGCCCCGGCCGGACAGCCGCAGCACGAGGACGTACGTACGGGCGCGCAGCCGCAGCGCGCTCCGGCGCGCGCACACCGCGAGCCCGGCGTATCCGACCGGGGCGTGCGCCGGGGTCCGGTCGGCCCTCGGGCTGAGCGCCCGGTGCCGTACCAGCAGGGCGCCCGGAACGGCGACCAGCGCCAGCCAGCCGGCCGCCGCCAGACCCGTCCACCACGGCACCGGGCCCAGCCAGGCCATCCGCTCACCCGCCAGCGCACCGCCCGACAGCCAGCCGAGCGCCGCCGCCCCGGCACCCAGCAGCAGCGCGGCCGCCAGGGCCGCCACCACCGTCACGGCGGGCCGCCAGGGGTCACCGTCCTCGTACCGGGAGCACCGGCCCGCCGCCGCGCGGCCCAGCAGGACCGCCGGCACCAGCCCCGCCAGCAGCGGCAGCACCAGCACCGCCAGCCGCCAGCCGCCCGGGCCCTCCTGGGGCAGCAGGGCGAACAGCGGGAACTCCGGCACCGGGCCGAGCTCCGTACCGCCCGGCGACACCAGCGTCCCGGTGCCAACCTTGAAGCCCGGGCCGAGCGCGTACGCCGCGCCCCAGAGCACCGCGTTCGGCAGCAGCACCACGGTGAGCAGCAGCAACCCGAGCAGAGCGGCCGGCCCGCCCCTGAGCAGCGCCGTCCCGTGCCCGCCGCCGGCCACCGTGTCCAGCGCCGCCACCGACACCGACACCCCGCCGGCCGCGACCAGCCCGGCCCCGGCCGCGCCGGCCGCCCGCCGCACCGCGGCCGCGACGCCGGTCGGCCGCCAATCCGCAGGGATGCGGTCGAGCAGCGGCAGGACCGTGACGGGCGCGGGCCGCGCCGAGCGGACGCCGACGGCCGTCACCAGTGCGGCGAGCAGACCGACCGCCAGGAGGTCCGGCAGCACCCGGCTGCGGAACGGCCCGGCACCCGCGCAGTTCAGCGCCACCCCGACGGCCACCGCCCAGTAGCCCGCCCACAGCGCCAGCGGGCCGCCCCAGCGCGAACGCAGCCCGCGCCGCGCCGCGACCCCGGCCCCCGCCCGGTACAGCCGCACCGCCGCCAGGGCGCCGAGCAGCAGCGGAGTCACCGTCAGCGGGGCGTCCCTGCTACCGCGCAGCACCGGCCCGCCGTGCCCCAGCAGCCAGAGCACACCCGCCAACCGGGTGACACCCGCCGCGCCCGAGTCGGCGTACGGTGTCACGATCCAGAGCCCGAGCACCGGTACCGTGACCACCGCCAGGCCGACCAGTGCCGTCCGCACCCCCGTCAACAGGTCGGCCAGCACGGGGTATCCGCCCGACTGGCCCGGCGCTTCCAGGATCGGACGGTCCATCAGCTGTGTCATGGGGCTCATGCTGCCAAGGCGACTCGCCATGCCATGCGAAGCGGCAAACCGCCGCCGTGTCCCAGATTATTGGCTTATGCGCCTTTTCAGACCCCGCCCCCAAGCCGCCAACGCCCCGGCCCGGAGCGTCTGATGACCACGCCACCCACCCGCGACCCCGACCCGCTGCGCCGACTGACGCCCCGCGAGGCCCAGGCCCTCGCCCACCTCACCGCGGGCCACGACATCCACCACACCGCCGCCGCCTTCGGCGTCACCCCCATCACCGCGCGCAACCACCTCCACCGCGCCCTGCGGAAGCTCGGCTGCCCCACCGAAGCCGCCGCCATCGCCCTCCTCGGAACCGCGCCCCCCACCGGCACCCGCACGCGAGTGGCCCCCGCGGCCGCGGGAGAACACGGCGGTATGACGACCGCCCCCTCCGCGACCCGGGCCCCGACGACCGGCGAACCCGACGGGAGCGACCGGCACCACCGCTCCCCCGTCATCGACACCGGACGCGGAAAGGAGGGCGGAGGCGGCCCCGGGACGGCCGCACCGGAGGCTCCGCCGGAGCACGCCGGCCGGCGTGGGGCCCCCGCGGCCTCGGAGCCGGCGGCCGGGTCCGCTGCGACCGGGAGGCTGAGCGCAGCCGAGCGGCGGAAGACCCCGACGCCCCACGGCGATCCCCGGCAGCCCGGCAGCCCGGCCCGCGGCCGAGCCACGAGCGGCGAACAGGGCGCCGCCTCACGGCCGAACACACCGACGGCCCCCACCTCGGACGCGGCCGACGATCAGGACCTCACGTCACGGCCCGGCCCGGCGACCGCGCCGCCCCGGGAGCGCAGCACCGGGGCCCATGACCGAGCCGCGAACGCGTCGGAGGACGCGGTCTCGCGGCACAGCCTGCCGACCGCACCCGCCGAGCCCGGAGCCTCGACCCCGCGGGGGAACGCGCCGACGACCCCCGGCTCCCGACGCGACCTGCCGACGACACCCGGCCCGGAGCGCACCGGTGCGGCCCCTGGCCGGGCCGAGACCGACGGCCCGACCTCGCCGCGGCAGAGGCCGACGCCCCTGGCCGAGGCGGCACGCGACGAGCAGCTCCCCGCGGCGCGGCGCGGCCTGCCGACCGCCCCCGCCGACGCCCGGAAGTGCGACGGCACGACCACCGGTCGGAGCACGGGCGCGGAACAGCAGCCCGTACCGCGGCAGGACGCCCTCTCGTTCCCCGGCCGCAGGGAGCGCATCGACATGGCCCTCACCGAAGCCGGGAGCGGGCGGGACCTCTCCGACGAACCCGTCCCGAGCTTCGACGACCTCTACGCGGAGGCGCACACCCGGCTGGTGCAGCAGGTGTTCCTGCTGACCGCGTGCCGGCATCGGGCGGTGCACTGTGTGCGGCGGGCGTTCGGGGATGCGCGGCGGGAGTGGGACGCGGTGGTCGGGTCGGGGGATCCGGAGGGCTGGGTGCGGGTGCGGGCGTGTGAGCCGGCGCTGTCGCCGTGGCACTGGGGCGGGCCGCAGTGGGCGCACGCGTGGTCGCCGCCGCACCGGCGGAGCACGGTGCGGCCGGCGGACGAGGCGCAGGCGGTGCTACCGGACCACGACCGGCTGACCGACCGGGACCAGGCGCTGCTGAAGGCCCTGCGGCGGCTGCCGCGGCCGCAGCGGCGAGCGCTGGTGCTGCACGACGGACTGGGGCTGCCCGCGGCGGCGATCGCGGTGGAGGTGGAGTCGACCCGGGCGGCGGCCGAGGGACGGGTATGGGCGGCGCGGTCGGCGCTGGCGCAGTGGGTGCCGGAGCTGGTGGGGCCGGATCCGGCGGCGCCGGGGTTCGCGGACGGGCTGAGCGGGCTGCTGCACCGGGCGGCGGTACGGGGTTGCCCGGAGCCGCACCGTTCGCCGGTGCCGGTGCTGCGGGCGCGGCACCGGTTGTGGACGGCGAGCCGGACGGGCGCGGCGGCGCTGCTGACGGTGGCGGTGGGCGGGGCGACGCTGGCGACCCTGGCGGGGCTGCGCCCGGCGGCGCTGTTCCAGCCGTCGGACCCGCCGCCCCCCGCGGTGTGCGTACCGGTCGTGGACGCGAAGGTGAAGCCGTCGGGTGTGCCGCTGCTGCCGGGCGGGGCGCCGAACGGCATCAGCAGCCTGTGGTGCAGCCCGGCGCCGGGCCTGGAGGCGGTGGTGGTGGGCCGGCAGGCGGTGGCGCGCTGGGAGCTGCCGGCCACGACCGGGGTCCAGGCCCCGCCTCCGCGGCAGGGACCGGCGGCCTGCCCGCTGTGGTCCCCACGGCCCTGCACCACCGGCCCGAGGCACTGAAACGCCAGGCACCGAAACGGCGAGCGCCCCCGCCCGGGAAGGGCGGGGGCGCTCACTGCGCGAAGGCGGGGATCAGGCCGTGGCGGCGATGATCTCGCGGGCCAGGCGGGCGGTCTCGGACGGCGTCTTGCCGACCTTGACACCGGCGGCCTCGAGGGCCTCCTTCTTCGCCTGGGCGGTGCCCGAGGAGCCGGAGACGATGGCGCCGGCGTGGCCCATGGTCTTGCCCTCGGGGGCGGTGAAGCCCGCGACGTAGCCGACGACCGGCTTGGTGACGTGCTCGGCGATGTAGGCCGCGGCACGCTCCTCGGCGTCGCCACCGATCTCACCGATCATGACGATGACCTCGGTCTCCGGGTCCTCCTGGAACGCCTTGAGGGCGTCGATGTGGGTGGTGCCGATGACCGGGTCACCGCCGATGCCCACGGCCGAGGAGAAGCCGATGTCGCGCAGCTCGTACATGAGCTGGTAGGTCAGGGTGCCGGACTTCGAGACCAGACCGATCTTGCCGGAGCTGGTGATGTCGGCCGGGATGATGCCGGCGTTCGACTGTCCGGGGCTGATCAGGCCCGGGCAGTTCGGGCCGATGATCCGGGTCTTGTTGCCCTTCGAACCGGCGTACGCCCAGAAGGCGGCGGTGTCGTGCACCGGGACGCCCTCGGTGATGACGACGGCCAGGCCGATCTCGGCGTCGATGGCCTCGACGACGGCGTCCTTGGTGAACTTCGGCGGCACGAAGATGACGGTGACGTCGGCACCGGTCTTCTCCATCGCCTCGGCGACGGAGCCGAAGACGGGCACCTCGGTGCCGTCGACGTCGACCGTGGTGCCGGCCTTGCGCGGGTTGACACCGCCGACGATCTGGGTGCCGGAGGCGAGCATGCGGCGGGTGTGCTTCATGCCCTCGGAGCCGGTCATGCCCTGAACGATGACCTTGCTGTCCTTGGTAAGGAAGATAGCCATGGTGTAAAAGTCCCCTTCCTTACTTGTTGGCCAGCTCGGCGGCGCGGTCGGCCGCACCGTCCATGGTGTCCACGCGCTGGACCAGCGGGTGGTTGGCGTCGTCGAGGATCTTGCGACCCAGCTCCGCGTTGTTGCCGTCCAGGCGGACGACCAGCGGCTTGGTGACGTTCTCGCCCTTGCTCTTCAGGAGCTCCAGGGCCTGCACGATGCCGTTGGCGACCGCGTCACAGGCGGTGATGCCACCGAAGACGTTGACGAAGACCGACTTGACGTCGGGGTCGCCCAGGATGATCTCCAGGCCGTTCGCCATGACCTCGGCCGAGGCGCCGCCACCGATGTCGAGGAAGTTGGCGGGCTTGACGCCGCCGTGCTTCTCACCGGCGTAGGCGACCACGTCGAGGGTGCTCATGACGAGGCCCGCGCCGTTGCCGATGATGCCGACCTGGCCGTCGAGCTTGACGTAGTTCAGGCCCTTGGCCTTGGCGGCGGCCTCCAGCGGGTTGGCCGCGGCCTTGTCCTCCAGCGCCTCGTGCTCGGGCTGGCGGAACTCGGCGTTCTCGTCCAGGGAGACCTTGCCGTCGAGCGCGATGATCTTGCCGTCACCGGACTTGATCAGCGGGTTGACCTCGACGAGGAGGGCGTCCTCGGCGATGAAGACCTTCCACAGCTTCTGCAGGACCTCGGCGACCTGGTCGGCGACCTCGGCCGGGAACTTCGCCGCGGCGACGATCTCGGCGGCCTTCTCCGGGGTGCAGCCCTCGTTGGCGTCGACCGGGATCTTGGCGAGCGCGTCGGGGTTCTCCTCGGCGACGACCTCGATCTCCACGCCGCCCTCGACGCTGGCCATGGCCAGGAAGGTGCGGTTGGTGCGGTCCAGCAGGAACGAGACGTAGTACTCGTCCTTGATGTCGGCGGTCTGGGCGAGCATCACCTTGTGGACGGTGTGGCCCTTGATGTCCATGCCGAGGATCTGCTCGGCCTTGGCGACGGCGTCCGCCGGGTCGGCGGCGAGCTTGACGCCACCGGCCTTGCCTCGGCCGCCCACCTTCACCTGAGCCTTGACGACGGCGCGGCCGCCGAAGCGCTCCGCGATGGCGGCAGCGTCTGCGGCGGTCTCGATGACATCGCCGTCAAGCACGGGCACACCGTGCTTGGCGAAGAGGTCCCTCGCCTGGTACTCGAACAGGTCCACGTGTTTGTCCTTGTTCGTGGTCGCGGATTGTGTCTCTACGAGCGTGCCACGGCAGGATCTTCGCTGCGGGTCGTCGGGGCGGTGCGGGTACGCAGAGGTACGGCCTTGCGGCCCACACAGCCACGGGCGCACACGTCAATCAACACGCGCGTCACGTCCGTCTGGCAGGTTATCCCCGAGGGACGGGCCTGTTCCGCCCGGGGCCTGTCCGTCTTGGGTGAGAACCGTCACAGATCAGCCCGGACGCCCCGTCCACCGATCGGGTGAGTTCACCCGCCTGAGTGAGACCGTCACACCCCCTGGTCCGCGCCCTTGACCAGGTGCTGCGGGATGGGGCGCTTCTCGATCGCCGCCGCCATGATCTCGGGGAAGGCGTCCGGGGTGCAGGCGAAGGCCGGGGCGCCGAGGGCGGCCAGCGCGGCGGCGTGGGCGTGGTCGTAGGCCGGGGCGCCTTCGTCGGAGAGCGCGAGCAGGGCGATGAACTGGACGCCGGCCGCCTTCATCGCGGCGACCCGCCTGAGCATGCCGTCCCGGATGCCGCCCTCGTACAGGTCGCTGATCAGCACCACGACGGTCTCGGAGGGCCGGGTGATCCTCGACTGGCAGTAGGCGAGCGCGCGGTTGATGTCGGTGCCGCCGCCGAGCTGGGTGGCGAACAGGACGTCCACCGGGTCGGTGAGCTGCTCGGTGAGGTCGACCACCGAGGTGTCGAAGACGACCAGCCGGGTGTCCAGGGTGCGCATCGAGGAGAGCACCGCGCCGAAGACCGCCGAGTGCACGACCGAGGGCGCCATCGAGCCGGACTGGTCGACGCAGAGGATGACGTCCTTCTTCACCGCGCGCTGGGCGCGGGCGTAGCCGACCAGTCGCTCGGGGACGACGGTCCCGTGCTCGGGCAGGTAGTTCTTCAGGTTGGCCCGGATCGTCCGGTCCCAGTCGATGTCCCGGTGGCGGGGCCGGTTCACCTTGGCGCTGCGGTCCAGGGCGCCGCCCAGGGTGGCCCTGGTCCGGTCGGCGAGCCGGCGCTCCAGGTCGGCGACCACCTTGCCGACCACGGCCCGGGCGGTCTCCCGGGTGGTCTCGGGCAGCGCGTGCTTGAGCGACAGCAGGGTGCCGACCAGGTGCACGTCCGGTTCGACGGCCTCCAGCATCTCCGGCTCCAGCAGCAGCCGGTCCAGGCCGAGCCGGGTGATCGCGTCCTGCTGCATCAGCTGGACGACGGTGGACGGGAAGTACTCGCGGATGTCGCCCAGCCAGCGGGCCACCTGCGGGGCCGAGCCGCCGAGCCCGGCGCTGCGGCGTCCGCCGCGCGGAGGCCGGCCGGCCTCCGCGGGGGCGCCCCGGTACAGCGCGGCGAGGGCGCCGTCCATCGCGGCGTCGCGGCCGCGCAGGGTGCAGCCGGTGCCGTCGGCCTCGCCGCCGAGCACCAGGCGCCAGCGGCGCAGCCGTTCGTCGGTCGTGGTCGCCATCGGGTCCTCCTCCTTCGGTCAGGTGTTGCGGCCGGTGGCCTGGCGCGGGATCGTCGGGCGGACGCCGAGCAGCAGGGCCACCACCGGGACGGCGGCGTCGGCGCGGGCCCGGTCGAGTTCCCCGGCCGTCTCCGGCGCCGCCGGGGCCGCGCCGAGCGGGCCGGCCGCGACCCGGCCGCCGATGGTGGTGCGCACGCCCGCCTCCAGTCCGGCGAAGGTGCGGCGCAGCAACGGCAGGACGTCGGTGAACACCTCGGCGCTGACACCGGTGAGCCACTCGTCGAGCAGGGCGAGCAGTCGGGGGTCGTGCAGCAGCAGGGCGCCGCCGCCGGTGAGGAAGCCCTCCACCCAACCGGCCGCGTCCGCGGGGGCGCTGGCGACGGACAGCACCAGCCGCAGTCGGCGGCCGGCCTCCTCGGAGTCGAGCCGGCCGTCGTCGAGCAGCAGCCGGACGGCACGGCCGCGCAGCAGGCCGGGGGCGCCGGTGGCCGGTCCGCCGGTGGGTTCGCGGCGGGCCAGCGACTGCAGGGCGGCGGCCCAGCGGTCGGCCAGGCCGTCCGGGGCCGCGGTGTCACCGGAGTCGATCAGGGCGATCGCGCCGTGGACCTCGTCGATCCGGGCGCGCATCGCCGCCGCGCTCTCCGCGTCCAGGCCGACGCAGGCGGGCGGCAGTCCGACGCAGACCCGTTCGGCCAGGCCCGCCGCGGCCTCGGCGAGCGCGCCGTGGTCGGTGCCGCGCACATCGCCGTAGCGCAGCGCGCGGACCAGCGCCGGCAGCGCGCCGGCGAGGTGGGCGACGTCGGTGTCCAGGGCCGCGCAGTCGGCGAGCACCCGCATTACGGCGGGCAGCGCGCCGGACAGCCCGGCCAGCAGGCAGGTCTCCACCAGGCCGGTCAGCTCGGCGAGTTCGACGGCGGCGCGGGCGGTGCCGACCGCCTTGTCGGCAGCGGCCTCCTCGACCGTGGTGCCCCACTGGGCGGCCTCGGCGATCCGGACCGCGAACTCGGGCTGCCAGCACAGCCGCCAGCTCTCCCGGAAGGTGCCGGTGGAGGCGACCGAGGAGCGGGCGGGCACACCCCACTCGACGCCCAGCAGCCGCAGCCGGTGCAGCAGTCGGGAGCGGGCGGCGTCGGTGTCCTTGCGCAGGTCCAGGTCGAGGTCCTTGGGCGTGGCCTCGGGCTTGAGCCGCAGTGAGCGCTGCAGCCGGGCGAGGTCGCGCTGCAGCGGCACCGCCGGTGCGGCGTCCGGGACTTCGCCGAGCTCGTCGCCGACCACCAGGCGGTCCCGGACGAGTTCCAGCGCGACGTCCGAGCCCTCGCAGAGCACCGCGCGGACGGCGTCCAGGGTCTCGGTCAGCCCGGCGAGCGGGCGGCCGCGCAGCACCGCGAGGGTCTCGGCGAGCCGGACCGCCTCGATGACGTGCGCGGAGGAGACCGGGTGGTCCTCGGCGCGCAGCAGTTCGGCGGCCCGGGTGAGCCAGCGCGGCACCGGGTCGCCCTCAGTGGTGAACAGGTGGTGGTACCAGCCGGGTGACTGGATGCCCGCGCCGTAGCCGGTGGCCTGGGAGAGCCTGCGGTGCGTCCACGGGATCCAGGTGATGTCCGCCTTCACCTTCTTCGGCAGTTCCGCGAGCAGCGCCCGGTCGTGGGCGACGGTGGGCGTCTCCGCCAGCGCGGGGGCGTGGAAGGCCCCGCACACCACGGCGATCCGGCGGTGCCCGGCGCGGCGGGCGGCGCGGATCCGCTGGCGCATGTACGCCTCGCGCAGCAGGTCCCGGCGGGACTCGCCGAGACCCTCGGCACGGAGCGCGCCCATCGCCTCGGCGACGGCGGCGAAGGGCGCCAGCGCGTCGGCGCCGGGGGCGCGGTGCTCGACCACGTCCTCCCACCAGCGCTCGGGGTCGTCGTGCCCGGCGGCCTCGGCGAGCAGGGCCATCGGGTCGGCGGGCGGCTCGGCGACGTCGTCGGCCGCGTCCTCGGCGGTGGGCGCGAAGCCGTACCCGGCGGGCAGGTCGATGAAGCGGACCGGCAGGTCGTGCTCCACGCCGTACCGGATCGCCACCCACTCCGGGGAGAACTCGGCGTACGGCCAGAAGGCGGCCCGGGCCGGGTCGTCCACCGCGTGGGCGAGCAGGGCGACCGGCGGGACGAGGTCCTTCTCGGCGGCGAGGTGGACGATGCCGTCGGCCTCCGGCGGGCCCTCGATCAGCACCGCGTCCGGCTGCCACGTCGCCAGCGCGGCGGCCACCGCCCGGGCCGAGCCGGGGCCGTGGTGCCGGATGCCCAGCAGGGCGACCTCGACCTCACTCATGCGCCCACCTCGCGGGCCGCGCGGTAGAAGTCCTTCCAGCCGTCGCGCTCGCGCACCACCCCTTCGACGTACTCGCGCCACACCGCCTGGTCCGCCACCGGGTCGCGGACGACGGCGCCGAGGATGCCGGCCGTCACGTCCCCGGCGCGCAGCACGCCGTCGCCGAAGTGGGTGGCCAGGGCAAGGCCGTTGGTCACCACCGAGATCGCCTCGGCGGTGGAGAGGGTGCCGCTCGGGGTCTTCACCTTGGTCCGGCCGTCCACGGTGATCCCGGCCCGCAGCTCGCGGAAGACGGTGACCACCCGCCTGATCTCCTCGGCGCCGCCGGGCAGTTCGGGCAGTTCGAGGGAGCGGCCGAGCTGGTCGACCCGGCGGGTGACGATGTCGACCTCCTCCTCCAGCGAGCCCGGCAGCGGCAGCACCACGGTGTTGAAGCGGCGGCGCAGCGCGCTGGACAGCTCGTTGACGCCGCGGTCGCGGTCGTTGGCGGTGGCGATCACGTTGAAGCCGCGGACGGCCTGGGTCTCGGTGCCCAACTCCGGCACAGGGAGCGTCTTCTCCGACAGGATGGTGATCAGACTGTCCTGCACGTCGGCCGGGATGCGGGTCAGCTCCTCGACCCGGGCGATCTTGCCGTCGGCCATCGCCCGCATCAGCGGCGAGGGCACCAGGGCGTCCCGGTTGGGGCCGTGGGTGAGCAGCTGGGCGTAGTTCCAGCCGTATCGGACGGCCTCCTCGGGGGTGCCGGCGGTGCCCTGCACCAGCAGCGTGGAGTCGCCGCTGATCGCCGCGGCCAGGTGCTCGGACACCCAGGTCTTGGCGGTGCCGGGCACGCCGAGCAGCAGCAGCGCGCGGTCCGTCGCCAGGGTGGTGACGGCGACCTCCACGATCCGGCGCGGGCCGATGTACTTGGGGGTGATCGCGGTGCCGTCGGGCAGGTCTCCGCCGAGCAGGTAGGTCGCCACGGCCCACGGCGAGAGCTTCCAGCGCTCGGGGCGCGGACGGTCGTCCTGCGCGGCCAGCGCGGCCAGTTCACCGGCGAAGGCGTCCTCGGCGTGCTGCCGCAGAACGTCGGTCATGGAGACTCCTTCGGGTCGGCCGCCGGGCACACGGGTGGCCCGGCGACGGGGTGATCGGGGGGAGCCAGGTCGGCGTCACGGCCTGTGGGAACCACCCTGCAACGCGCCACTGACAACGGCCGACGACGAGCGGGCGGGCACCGGACGGACAGTCAGCCGCTGTCAGTGCCGCCGCCTACCGTCGGTCGCATGGAGGAACGCTGGAGCACCGAACACGTCCTGTCCCTGGCACCTGACGCCGCGTCGCGGAAGGCCGCGGGCAAGCTCTCCTCGTCCGCGCCCTGGTCCGGGACGGGCACCGACGGCGCCGCGCTCTGGGGCGAGTACCAGGGCAGCGGTCGGACGCCGTACCGCACCGTGATCGAACTCGCCACACCCGCCTACCAGTGCAGCTGCCCCAGCCGGAAGTTCCCGTGCAAGCACGCGCTCGGGCTCCTCCTGCTGTGGAGCGGCGCCCCCGAGGCCGTCCCGGCCGGCGAACCCGCCGACTGGGCGGCCGACTGGCTCAAGAGCCGCCAGGAGCGCGCCGAGAAGCGAGCGGCACCCCCGGCCGACCCGGAGGCCGCCCGCCGCCGGGCCGAGCGGCGCGGCGCCCGGGTCGCGTCCGGCGCGGCCGAGCTGCGGCTGCGACTGGCCGACCGGGTCCGGCACGGCCTGGCCGACCAGTCCACCGCCGGGCCCTGGGAGGAGGTCGCCGCCCGGATGGTCGACGCGCAGGCCCCCGGACTGGCCACCCGGGTACGGGAGTTGGACGCCCTGCCGCAGGAGCGGATGCTGGAGGAGTACGCGATGCTGCACCTGCTGGCCACCGCCGCCACCCGGATCGACGAGCTGCCGCCCGAGCTGGCCGCGACCGTCCGCGCCCGGGTCGGCTACACCCTGGACACCGCCGAGGTGCTGGCCGGGCCCACCGTCCGCGACCGCTGGCTGGTGCTCGGCAGCCGGGACGCATCCGACGAACGGCTCACCACCCGCCGGGTCTGGCTGCGCGGCGTCAAGACCGGCCGCCACGCCCTGCTGCTCGCCTTCGGCCGTCCCGGCCAGGCCCCCGACCTCGCCCTGCCCACCGGCCACCTGCTGGAGGCCGAGCTGGCCTACCACCCCGGCGCCCGCCCGCTGCGCGCCGCCCTGGGCACCCGCTACGGCGCGCCCGGGCCCGGCCCGGCCGGCGCGCCCGCCGGGCTCACCGTCGCCGAGGCGGTGGCCGGGTACGGCACCGCGGTGGCCGATGACCCGTGGCTGGACAGCTGGCCGACGCTGCTGGCCGAGGTCGTCCCGGTCCGCACCCCGGACGGCTGGCACCTGACGGACGGCCACCACACCGTCCCCGTCCGCGCCTCGGCCGTCCCGGAGGCGGCGCTGTGGCGGCTGGCCGCGGTCTCCACCGGCCGCCCGCTGACGGTCTTCGGCGAGTACGGCCACCAGGGCTTCGCCCCGGTCACGGCCTGGACCGCCGAGCACCGCCCGGTCGGCCTCACTTAGGCGTGTCGTGCGGATCCCTGCCGGGCCCGCCCAGATCCACGAGACACGCCTCACCTAGGAGCACCGAATGACGATCACCCAGGACCCTTGGGAAACCCTGCGGACCAGCGCCCTGCTCGGCACCGACCGTCGCCCGGTGCCGGCCACCGCCCTGCCGCTCGCCGACGCCGTGGACCCGGGCGACCCGGCCACCGCCCTGCTGGAGCTGGCCGCGCTGGCCACCGTCCGCCGCCGGGCCGGCGCGCTGCCCGTGCCGGCCGTCGAACCGCCCGGCCCGCCCGCGCCCGAGGACACCCGCCCCGAGCTGCCCGAGGCCGCCGCCCGCCGGCTGGCCGTCCTGCTCGCCGGGCGCGGCGCCGGCAGCGGCGGCACCCTGGCCAACCTGGCCGAGCTGCTGCCGCAGTGGCTGGCCACCGCCCGCGCCCAGGGCCTGCGGCCGCCCGCCGCGCTGATACCCGGGCTGCTCGACGCCGCCCGGGCGCGCAGCGAACTGCGCTCCGACGCCGTCGCGTTGGCCGGTCCGCCGGGCCGCTGGCTGGCCGAGCAGAACCCCGACTGGCGGTTCGTACTGCGCACCACCCCGCCCGAACCGGCCGGGCGGCCGGACGACCCCACCGACCACCGGCTCTGGCACGAGGGCCTGTTCGCCGAGCGGGTCACCCACCTCACCCTGCTGCGCCGCAGCGACCCGGCCGCCGGGCTGGAGCTGCTGCGGAGCACCTGGTCCACCGAGCGCGCCGAGGACCGGCTGCTCTTCCTGGACGCCCTGCAGGACGGCCTCTCCCAAGCCGACGAACCGTTCCTGGAGACCGCCCTCGGCGACCGCAGCAAGAACGTCCGGGCCACCGCCGCGGAACTGCTCTCCACCCTGCCCGGCTCCGCGCTCGCGCTCCGGATGGCCGAGCGGGCCCGGGCCGCCGTCCGCCTCGCCGACAGCGGCACCCATCTGCTGGTCACCCCGCCCGTCGAGTGCGACGAGCGGATGCAGCGCGACGGCGTCGCCCCCAAGTCCCCCACCGGGCGCGGCGAACGGGCCTGGTGGTTCGGCGAGGTGGTGGCGGCCGCGCCGCTCGCGACCTGGTCGCGGAGCACCGGCCTGACGCCCGAGCAGCTGCTCGCCCTGCGGGTCGGCGACAGCGTGGACGAGACCAGCAGCA
The DNA here is from genome assembly GCF_044327205.1 of Kitasatospora sp. NPDC018058. Taxonomy (NCBI): domain Bacteria; kingdom Bacillati; phylum Actinomycetota; class Actinomycetes; order Kitasatosporales; family Streptomycetaceae; genus Kitasatospora; species Kitasatospora sp. NPDC018058. Next base: position 113,677 of record NZ_JBIRFA010000011.1, read on the forward strand.
GCTGGGCCGACGACCTGCGCGAGGCCTGGGCCCGCGCCGCCGTCCGCCAGCACGACGCCGACTGGGCCCGGGCACTGCTCGGCCCGGCCCCGGTACCGCCCGCCCGCGGCGCCGGACGGGCCCGCGCCCAGCGGGCCACCGGCGCCCCGGCCAAGCTGCTGGCGGTCCTGCCGCCCGAGGAGCGGGCCGCCTGGACGGCCGCCTTCATCGAGGTGCACGGCCTGGGCGAGGCCTTCCAACTGCTCGGCGCCTGCGCCGCCCCGTGGACGCCGCCGCTGTCCACCGCCGTGGTGACGGCGCTGGCCCGGGCCGCCGCCTCCGGCGCGTACCCGTGGAGCCACAGCGGGGTGCTCGGGATGACGGAGCGCGCGCTCGCCCCGGAGACGGCCGCCACGGTGGAGGAGCTGGCCGCCGGCGCCGCCCCCGACTCCGCCTGGTCGGAGACCTTCGCCCGGCTGGCCGGGACGCTGCGCTTCCGGGCCGCGATGCTGAATGAGCTGAGGCCGGCCGAACCGGCGCCCTGAGCCGCTCGCCCGACACGCGTCCCGAGCACGGCGGAGCGGGCCGGTCCGCACCGGGACCGGCCCGCTCCTCGCGTCCGGGTTCAGCTGGCGGTGCGCAGGTTGGCCTCGACCCAGGCCACCACGTCCCGGGTGGGCGTGCCCGGGGTGAAGATGTCCGCGACGCCCATCGCCTTGAGTTCGGCGATGTCCTCGTCCGGGATGATCCCGCCGCAGAAGACCTTGATGTCCTCCGCGTCGCGCTCCTTCAACAGCTCCAGCACCCGCGCGCACAGCGTCATGTGGGCGCCGGAGAGGATCGACAGCCCGATGCCGTCCGCGTCCTCCTGGATCGCGGTGTCGACCACCTGCTCGGGCGTCTGGTGCAGCCCGGTGTAGATGACCTCCATACCGGCGTCGCGCAGGGCGCGCGCAATGACCTTGGCGCCACGGTCGTGACCGTCGAGCCCCGGCTTGGCGACCACCACACGGATCGGCCCCGACACACTCATCACTGCCTCCTGGACCTCGTCGTCCACCATCCGACCGGACCTTGTGGGCCCACGGGTGCGGTTAACGCTCGATAACCAACCAACCTGAGGGGAGATTAGCGCCACCCGGCCCGGATGGCCGCGCCGCCTCCCAAGAGGAGGGCAAAGTCACAGCCCCAGGCCTTGCTACCAGCGAGTACACCCCTCCGCGGACCGTCCGTACAGACACCGGGCAGACCCCCGACCGCCCCCTTGACAACCGGAGGTTTTTCCGGGGCGTCGGCCATGCGGCTACAGTCACGGCTGTTTTCCCTCTCGCCCGACGACGTGCCCGAGGCCCACCGAGGAGGCAGCCCCCGATGACTCCCGAAGCAGCCGCCCGCCCGACCCGTGCGGAGCTGCGCCTCGCCGCCCGCGAGCAGTCCCGCGCCCAGCGCCGCGGCGCCGCCAAGGCGGCCACCCGGGCCGCGCTGTTCCGGGTCGCGGTCCCGTCGGTCGCCGCACTCGGGGTCGCCGGGGCCGCGGCCGTCACGGTGGTCCATGAGCAGGCCGACCGGGTGCCGTCGCAGGCGACGGCGGCCGACGCCCCGGACAACACGGCCGCCCGGCAGGCCGCACAGCAGGCGGTCACGGGCGACGGCCAGGCCCAGGCCTCGCGCGGCGACGCCCGCCAGCCGCTGGCCGGCGCCCAATCCGCCGACGCCCAGCCCACCGACACCCCGACGGCCCAGCCGACCGCGGAACCGGCCAAGCCCAAGGTGGTCATGCCGGTCGCCCAGCACGGCCTCGGCGAGCTGTTCGGCGCGGCCGGCACCCACTGGGCCAAGCTGCACACCGGCATCGACTTCCCGGTGGACGGCGGCTCCGAGGTCTACGCCGTCACCGACGGCACGATCCGCACGCAGTGGAACCCGTTCTACGGCTACATGTCGATCCTGAAGATGAACGACGGCACCGAGGCCTGGTTCTGCCACCTGCGCGCCTACAAGGTGCGCAAGGGCCCGGTGAAGCAGGGCGACGTGATCGCCTTCGTCGGCAGCAGCGGCAACAGCACCGGGCCGCACCTGCACTTCGAGATCCGGCCGCCGGGCAGCGGGCCGGTCGACCCGCTGCCCTGGTTCCTCGCGAACGGACTCGATCCGCGCTAGAGCTTCTCGACGGGCGCGTAGCGCAGCAGCAGCTGCTTGCGCCCCTCCGAGCCGAAGTCGACCGTGGCCTGCGCCCGGTCGCCGACGCCGGTGACGCCCACCACCGTGCCCAACCCGAAGGTGTCGTGGGTGACCCGGTCGCCGACCGCGAGCGAGACGGCCTCGCGCTCCACCACCTTGCCGGCGCGCCGCGCCGACTGGCCCCACCCCGCCTTCGGCGCGGCCGCAGCCGAGGAGGAGCGCGAACTCCCGCCCCCGGACGAGGACTTGCCCCAGGACGAGCCCGAGGAGAAGCCGCGCTGGACCGGCGCCTGCGCCGCGCCCGTCCGCTTCCACTCGACCAGCGTCTCCGGGATCTCCTCCAGGAACCGCGAGGCCGGGTTGTAGGCCGGCTGCCCCCAGGCACTGCGCAGCACCGAGCGGGTCAGGTAGAGCCGCTCCCGGGCGCGGGTGAGCCCCACGTACGCGAGCCGGCGCTCCTCCTCCAGCTCCTTGACCTGGTTGAGCGCCCGCATGTGCGGGAAGATCCCGTCCTCCATGCCGGTCAGGAAGACCACCGGGAACTCCAGGCCCTTGGCGGTGTGCAGGGTCATCATCGTGATGACGCCCTGCCCCTCCTCGTCCTCGTCGGGGATCTGATCCGAGTCGGCGACCAGCGCGACCCGCTCCAGGAAGTCGGCCAGCGAGCCGACCGGCGGCGCGCCCTCCTCCCCGGCGTCCGGCCGCTCGCCCGGGTCCTGCTCGTACTCCAGGGCGACGGAGGCGAGCTCCTGCAGGTTCTCCACCCGGGTCTCGTCCTGCGGGTCGGTGGAGGCCTGGAGTTCGGCCAGGTAGCCGGTCTCCTCCAGGACGGCCTCCAGCACCGCCGCCGGGCCCGCGCCGGACTCGACGACCTGGCGCAGCCCGGCCATCAGGGTGTTGAACTTCTTGACCGCGTTGGCCGAGCGCGCGGCCATCCCGTACGCCTCGTCCACCCGCAGCAGCGCCTGGGCGAAGGAGATCCGCTCCCGCGCGGCCAGCGCGTCGACCATCGCCTCGGCCCGCTCGCCGATGCCGCGCTTGGGCACGTTGAGGATCCGGCGCAGCGGCACGGTGTCCTCCGGGTTGGAGAGCACCCGCAGGTACGCCAGGACGTCCCGGACCTCCTTGCGCTCGTAGAAGCGCACCCCGCCGACCACCTTGTACGGCAGGCCGACCCGGATGAACACCTCCTCGAACACTCGGGACTGGGCGTTGGTGCGGTAGAAGATCGCGACGTCGCCGGGCTTGGCCTCGCCCTTGTCGGTGAGCCGGTCGATCTCGTCGGCGATGAACTGGGCCTCGCCGTGCTCGTCGTCCGCGACGTAGCCGACCACCTTCTCGCCGTGGTCGCCGGCCGTCCAGAGCTTCTTCTCGCGCCGGTTGGCGTTGCGCTCGATGACGGCGTTGGCGGCGCTCAGGATGGTCTGGGTGGAGCGGTAGTTCTGCTCCAGCAGGATCGTGGTCGCGTTCGGGTAGTCCTCCTCGAACTGGAGGATGTTGCGGATGGTCGCGCCGCGGAAGGCGTAGATCGACTGGTCCGCGTCACCGACCACGCACAGCTCCGCCGGCGGCACCTCGGCCAGGCGCCCGGCCGCCGGGTTCACGAACTCGCCGTCCACGGTGCGCTTGGGGGCGTCGGCCACCGAGCCGCCGGTCAGCTCGCGGACCAGGGTGTACTGGGCGTGGTTGGTGTCCTGGTACTCGTCGACCAGGATGTGCCGGAACCGGCGCCGGTAGTGCTCGGCGACGTCGGGGAAGGCCTGCAGCAGGTTCACCGTCGTCATGATGATGTCGTCGAAGTCCAGCGCGTTGGCCTCGCGCAGCCGCCGCTGGTACAGCGCGTACGCCTCGGCGAGCTTCTTCTCCATCGGGTTGGCGGCCTGGTCGGCGAAGGTCTCCTCGTCGATCAGCTCGTTCTTGAGGTTGCTGACCTTCGCCGTGAAGGACTTCGGCGGGAACTGCTTCGGGTCCAGGTCGAGGTCCCGGCAGACCAGCGACATCAGCCGCTGCGAGTCGGCCGAGTCGTAGATCGAGAAGCTGGAGGTGAAGCCCAGCACCTTGGACTCGCGGCGCAGGATCCGCACACAGGCGCTGTGGAAGGTGGACACCCACATCGCCCGGGCGCGCGGGCCGACCAGCGCCTCGACGCGCTCGCGCATCTCGCCGGCCGCCTTGTTGGTGAAGGTGATCGCCAGGATCTCGCCCGGCTGCACCCCGCGGGCGCCCAGCAGGTGCGCGATCCGGTGGGTCAGCACCCGGGTCTTGCCGGAGCCGGCGCCGGCCACGATCAGCAGCGGCGAGCCCGCGTGCAGCACCGCCTCGCGCTGCGGGTCGTTCATCCCCTCCAGCAGCTGCGCCGGGTCCACCACCGTCCGGGCGGCGCCGTTGCGGTACCAGGCGTCCCGCGCGGCCTCGGCCGCGTGGTCGGTCTGGAACAGCCCGTCCGGGATGGCCTCCTCGTACGCGTCGTACGGGACGTCGTCCTCGTACGGCGGGGGCTCCTCGTCGACGGCGTCGATGGGTGCGGCGGGCTGCTTCGACCCGGCGGCGGGTGCCTCGAAACCGGGGAGCGGGAGGTCGTCAAAGAGGCTATTCATGGCACTGACGAGTCTATGGCCACCCACGGACAAGCCCGCCCGTCCGGAGGAAACCGGGCGGGCGGGCTCACCGCGACATTCGATGACACCCGGCGGAGGGGCTCAGACCAGGCGGCGGGCGGTGGCCCAGCGGGTGAGCTCGTGGCGGTTGCTGAGCTGGAGCTTGCGCAGGACGGCGGAGACGTGGCTCTCGACGGTCTTCACCGAGATGAAGAGCTGCTTGGCGATCTCCTTGTAGGCGTAGCCGCGGGCGATCAGCCGGAGCACCTCGCGCTCGCGCTGGGTGAGGCGGTCGAGGTCCTCGTCCACCGGCGGGGTGTCGGTGGCGGCGAAGGCGTCCAGGACGAAGCCGGCCAGCCGGGGCGAGAAGACGGCGTCGCCGTCGGCGATCCGGAAGATCGCGTTGACCAGGTCGGTGCCGGTGATGGTCTTGGTGACGTAGCCGCGCGCACCGCCGCGGATGACGCCGATGACGTCCTCGGCGGCGTCCGAGACGGACAGCGCCAGGAACTTCACTCCTCCCTGCTCGCCCATCACGCCGACCGAGCGGCGCAGCACCTCGACGCCGCCGCCGCCGGGCAGGTGGACGTCGAGCAGCACCACGTCCGGCCTGGTCTCGGCGACCACGCGGACCGCCGAGTCGACGTCGTCGGCCTCGCCGACCACGTCGATGCCGGTCACCTCGGTACGGCCGATCTCGGCCCTGACCCCCGTCCGGAACATCCGGTGGTCGTCCACCAGGACGACCCTGGCCGTGCGCCCCCAGCCTTCGGCCGGGGGGACCCCCATCGGCGCTGCCTCAGTCATTCGTTCTCTCCATCTCCAGCTCGACCTCGGTACCGCCGCCCGCCGCCGGCCGCACCCGAGCGGTGCCGCCGTTGCGCTTCATCCGGCCGATGATCGACTCCCGTACGCCCATCCGGTCCTCGGGCACCGTGTCGGGGTCGAAGCCGGGGCCGTGGTCGCGGATGAACACCGACACCGTCCTCCCCTCCACCTCGGCGTAGACCTGGACCGGTCCCCCGCCACCGTACTTGGCCGCGTTGACGGTCGCCTCCCTCGCGGCCTGCATCTGTGCCGCGATCCCCTCGTCCATCGGGCAGTCGCCGACGATCACCAGCTCGACCGGGACGCCGTGACGGTCCTCGACCTCGGCGACGGCGGCGCGCAGGGTCTCCGCCATGGTGTCCGGCGCGGCCTCGGCGGCGGCCTCCGGGCGGTACAGCCACAGCCGCAGCTCACGCTCCTGGGAGCGCGCCAGCCGCAGCACCTCCTTGGGGTCCTCGGCCCGACGCTGGATCAGGGTCAGGGTGTGCAGCACCGAATCGTGGATGTGCGCGGCGATCTCGGCACGCTCCTGGGCGCGGATGCGGGCGGTGCGCTCGGCACCGAGGTCCTGCCACATCCGCAGGCCGTACGGGCCGAGCAGCACCAGCACGCCGGCCAGCACCGCGAGGGAGGCCTCGATCACCGAGCCGAGCGTGGAGCCGCTGCCCTGCATGGCGAGCAGCGCGATGGTGCCGGCCACCGCGAGCAGCACACCGGCGCCGACCCGGGTGTAGGCGCCGCGGCGCTTCTCGCCCTCCTCGATGCCGAACCAACGCTGCCAGCGCGAGTCGTCGGCCTGCCGCCAGACCAGCGCGACGCCGACGCCGATCGCCAGCAGCGGCCAGGTGTACGGCTTGGCGGTCTGCACGCCGAGCACGTTCAGCAGGGCGATCAGGCCGATCACGACCATGACCAGGGCGGCGAGCTGGCCGATGCCGCCCTGCCCGGTCTTGGCGGCGGGCCGGTCGGCGGACTCGCCCTCGGCGGCGGGCGCGGCGACCGGCTCGCCCTGGAGGGCGTGCTGGAGCAGTTCGCGCAGTCGGCCGACCCAGCCGCCGCCGGACTTGGTCAGCGGGGTGCCCGGTCGCAGCCAGGCCGAGGTCGGGATGTAGACGCCGTTGACGTTCACCCAGTGCGTGCCACCGCGCTGCGAGGGCTCGCCGATGCCGATCGGCACCACGAACCAGAACGCGGCGTACAGCAGCGCGCCGATCCCCTGCGCGAAGAACAGCAGGACGAAGGCGAGCCGCACCCAGCGGACCGGCAGCCCGAGGTGCACCGCCAGCCCGTGTGCGACGCCGCCCAGCATCCGCCCCTGCGGGCTGCGGTAGAGCCGACGGTACGGCGGCCGTCCGCTGTCGGGCGTGTTCGGGTCGCCGCCGCCCGACGGCGCGGTGTCGGGGGCGAGGGGTCGGGAATCGGTACCGGGTGCTGCCACGTCACCGATGGTTCCACGCAGGTGGCCGCGGGCGCATCAGGGTGTGTCCCTCACATCTATCAGGGACAAGTCAGGGTACGGGCAGGGCCGGACCCGGTTGGGCCGGACCGCCCCCTGCCGGAAGGATGGTGCCCATGACCGAGGACCACCGCATCCAGGAGGCCGGGCCCGCCGCCCCGCCGGAACCGGACCGCCCCCCGCTGACCCGGGCCGAGCACCACCGTGTGGTGGCCGGCGTCTGCGGCGGCCTCGGGCGGCATCTGGACATCGACCCGGTGGTCTTCCGGGTGGTCACCGTGGTGCTCTGCCTCTCCGGCGGCCTCGGGCTGTTCCTGTACGGCCTGGCCTGGCTGATCATCCCGACCGAGGGCGCCACCGGCGGCAAGGGCGGGCGCACCGAGCTCCAGCGGGTGCTCACCGGCCGGGTGGACGGCCAGTCGGTCGGCGCGGTGCTGCTGACCGTGATCGGCACCGGGGTGTTCTTCTCCTCGATGGGCGACGGCGACCAGCAGTTCCCGCTGCTGCTGCTCGGCGGCCTGGTCTTCCTGGCGGTGCGCTACGACCCGGAGCGCCGCCGCGGCCGGATCCGCGGCCGCCGGCGCGGCGGCCCGTACGACCGTCACTTCCCCGAGGCCGACGGCCGCACCTGGCCGCGCCCGCCGCAGGACGAGGCGGCCCGCGCCCAGCACGCCGCCGACCGGGCCGCCGGGAAGGTCCCCGGCGACTCCCCCGGCCCGAGCGGCTACCTGTGGGACCCGCGCCACCCCGAGCGCAACCCGTACGGCGACGCCGCCCCCGCCTCCTCGGCCACCACGCCCCCGTTCGGTACGAAGGTGCCGCCGCCCGGCAGCCCGGCCCAGCCCTGGTGGCAGCGCACCGACCTACCGGAGGGCGACCCGCTGCGCAAGGAGCGCCCGGAGCGCCGCCGCGAACCGGCCGTCGTCCGGCGTCCCAAGGAGTGCTCGGCGCTCGGCTTCTTCGGCTTCCTGCTGGCGATCGGCGCGGCCACCACGGTCTGGTCCGCCTCGGTCGGCCACACCGACGTCACCAAGCTGAGCACCGTGGTGCTGGCCACCGGGCTGCTGGTGGTCGGCCTGACCCTGCTGCTGGCCGCGAAGTTCGGCAAGGCCCGCAAGCTCGCGGTGCTGGGCCTGCTGGTCACCCTGGCGCTGGCCTTCGTCGGCCGCTCGCCGCACTCCGTGCAGGACGCCGTCGGCGACCGCTCGTGGACGATCACCTCGGCCGCCGAGCTGAAGGACCGCTACAACCTCGGCGCCGGCGAGATCCGGATGGACCTGGCCGGGCTCGACCCCGCCGGGACCACCCTCGCCACCAAGGTCGACCTGGGCGCCGGCCAACTGACCGTCACCCTGCCGTCCGACGTCACGGTGAACCTGGTGGCCCGGGTCGGCCTCGGCAACATCAACGTCCCGGGCGACCAGAACAACGGCACCGGCCGGCACACCTACGTGCTCAACCCGCCGGTCGGCCACCCGTCCAAGGGCACGCTCGACCTCGAACTCGGAATCGGCATCGGCGACATCAAGGTGGTCCAGCAGTGAGGAAGCACCGGCTCGACCTGTTCTCGCTGATCGCGGGCGGACTGTTCAGCGTGGTCGCCGTCAGCTACCTGGTGGCGGCGCTCAACGACGAGACGGTGAGCGGACGGATCGTCGTCCCGATCACATTCCTCGTGCTCGGCGTCGGCGGCCTGGCCGGCGCGGTCGTGGCGGTGGCCCGGCGCAACCGGCCCGACCGCGAGGACTGAGCCCGACCGCGACGGCTGAGGGAGCGCTCAGCTCTGCAGCGGGCCCAGGGTCAGCTTGTCCCCGTCCTTGCTGACGGTGTACTTGGGCAGCGGCTTGACCGCCGGCCCGTTGACCACCGCGCCGGTCGCGGCGTCGAACCGGGAGCCGTGGCAGGGGCAGTAGAGCTGGCCGTTCTTCGGGGCGTCGACCGCGCAGCCGGAGTGGGTGCACACCGAGGAGAAGCCGCAGTACTGTCCGGCCTTGGGCTGGACGATGTAGACGGCGTCCCCGCTGGCCGGGTCCTTGACCTGCGCGGAGCCGCCGACCGGCACGCTCGCCGCGGGCACCGAGGGGGCGGGCGTCGTCGCGGCGGACGCCGTCGTGGCGGGGGCCGGGGCTGCGGACTGCTTGGGGGCGGCCTGCTTGTTCCGGCCGAAGGTCCGGGTCAGCGAGCCGGTCAGCAGCCCGGCGCCGCCGATCGCGACCGCCGCGATCCCGCCGTCCACCAGCGCCCGGCGCTTGACGTGGTCCTCGGCCAGCCCGCGCGCCCGGTCCCGCCCGGCCCGGTCGGCCAGGTAGCCGTCCACCGACAGGTACGGCGTGCCGGCCAGCAGCAGCGGGGTCCAGGCCATCAGGTAGCCGAGGTCGTTGCCGAGGTAGTACGGCGAGACGCTCCAGCTGACGGTGAGCCAGAGGCTCAGGTTGATCAGCGCGCCGCCCAGCGCCGCGACCCGCCCCCAGAGGCCGAGCAGGGTGCCGAGGCCGACCGCCAGCTCGCCGAAGGCGACCGCGAGGGCGAACAGGGTGGGCGCGTGGAGGGCCGGGCCGAGCAGGAAGGCGATCGGGCTGCCGCCGGCCTTGGCCGCCTGGGTCTGCGAGACGAACGAGGCCGGATCGCCCGCGCCGGCCAGGAAGTGGGAGTCGGAGAGCTTGTCCAGGGCGGCGTAGACGAAGGTGACGCCGAGGAAGATCCGCAGCGGCAGCAGCGCGTACCTGGACGCGAGCGCCCGCCGCTGGGCCGCCCGGTCGGCCTGGTCGGCCCGGCCGGACGCGCCCCCGTCGACCGCCACGGAGTTGCTGGCCTCCGACATCCCTCACACCTTCCTTCGCGGCCTGCCACTCCCTGACAGGTCCGGTCCGCATTCTGCCCGCTCCTGCACGCTTTCGGTGGGACGTCCCCCCGGGAGGACGAGACGTCCCACCCCGGGGAGCAAACGGCCGCGCCGCCGCTCCCCATACGGGAACGACGGCGCGGCCGTTCAGCACCGGCTCAGCGGCGCGGGAGTGCTACTCCCACTCGATGGTGCCCGGCGGCTTGCTGGTGACGTCGACGACGACGCGGTTCACGTCGCGGACCTCGTTGGTGATCCGGGTGGAGATCCGGGCCAGCACGTCGTACGGCAGGCGCGACCAGTCGGCGGTCATCGCGTCCTCGGACGAGACCGGACGCAGCACGATCGGGTGACCGTAGGTGCGGCCGTCGCCCTGCACGCCCACGCTGCGCACGTCGGCGAGCAGCACGACCGGGCACTGCCAGATCTCGCGGTCCAGACCGGCCGCGGTCAGCTCCTCGCGGGCGATCGCGTCGGCGTCGCGGAGCAGGTCCAGACGCTCCTTGGTGACCTCGCCGACGATCCGGATGCCCAGGCCCGGGCCCGGGAACGGCTGGCGCTGGACGATCTCCTCCGGCAGGCCGAGCTCCTGGCCGACCATCCGGACCTCGTCCTTGAACAGCTTGCGCAGCGGCTCGACCAGCTGGAACTGCAGGTCCTCGGGCAGGCCGCCGACGTTGTGGTGGGACTTGATGTTGGCGGTGCCGGTGCCGCCGCCGGACTCCACCACGTCCGGGTACAGGGTGCCCTGGACCAGGAAGTCGACCGACTCGCCCTGCTCGCCGGCCTCGGCGATGATCTCGGCCTGGGCCTGCTCGAAGACCCGGATGAACTCACGGCCGATGATCTTGCGCTTCTCCTCGGGGTCGGTGACCCCCTTCAGCGCGTTCAGGAAGCGCTCGGAGGCGTCGACGACCTTCAGCTGGACGCCGGTGGCGGCCACGAAGTCCTTCTCGACCTGCTCGGTCTCGCCCTTGCGCATCAGGCCGTGGTCGACGTAGACGCAGGTCAGCCGGTCACCGATGGCCTTGTTGACCAGGGCGGCCGCGACCGCGGAGTCCACACCGCCGGACAGGCCGCAGATCGCGCGCTTGTTGCCGACCTGCTCGCGGATCAGGGCGATCTGCTCCTCGACCACGCTGCCGGTGGTCCAGGTCGGAGCGATGCCGGCGCCGCGGTAGAGGAAGTGCTCCAGGATCTGCTGGCCGTGGTCGGAGTGCAGCACCTCGGGGTGGTACTGGACGCCGTACAGGCGGGTCTCGTCGTTCTCGAAGGCCGCGACCGGGACCACGTCGGTGGAGGCGGTGACGGTGAAGCCCTCCGGGGCGGCGGAGCAGGCGTCGCCGTGCGACATCCACACCGAGTGCTGCGCCGGGACGCCCTCGAACAGGGTGGAGCCGGTACGGGAGACGGCCAGCGGGGTGCGGCCGTACTCGCGGGCGCCGGTGTTGTCGACGGTGCCGCCGAGGGTCACGGCCATCAGCTGGAAGCCGTAGCACATGCCGAAGACCGGGACCCCGGCCTCGAAGATCGCGCGGTCGATCTGCGGCGCGCCCTCTTCGTAGACCGACGACGGGCCGCCGGAGAGGATGATCGCCTTCGGGTTCTTGGCGAGCATCTCGGCGACCGGCATGCTGCTCGGCACGATCTCGCTGTAGACCCGCGCCTCACGCACCCGACGGGCGATGAGCTGGGCGTACTGGGCACCGAAGTCGACCACCAGGACGGTGTCGTTGTCCGGTGCGGACTGGACGGGAATTGCAGAGGACACAGACGGCCTTCCGGCAGCGGTATCGAGGTGTCGCGCTGAACCGCCTCCCCGACGGGGGCTGCGGCGGCGGACGGGTGTGGGGTGTCTGAACACCGATTCTACCGGGCTGTCCGGTTTCACTCGTCTGCCCGTCCAAAGGACCGTGACCGGGCGGGCCTTCGCTTCGTTGCTTCTGACGACCGTACGGCCGCGCCGCGTCCGCCAGACGCGCCGGCTCCGCCCCCGACCGGGGGCACCGCCGTACGGGCTGCAGGACCACGCGTGGAGCTTCACCCCCAGTCCACCGGCGCATGTGGCGCCGCCGCCCCGGCCGGTCGGGGCGCGCGGCTCCGTGGGACCGTGCGCGGGTGCCGCGGCCGGCCAGCAGGGGACAGCGACCCCGGCCGCGACTGGGCCGAGAGGTGGGACGGCCGGCCTCCGGGGACGCCCGGGACCGGCCGTCGCACCGACGGTTCACTCCGGGCACACCCCGGGCGCACACCCCTCGTCGTCCCGCGCTGCTACGCGCGTCCCCGTGCGCCGCAACCGCTTCGACCACTACACACCGTGATCATCCAGCGCGGTGCCTGCCGTAAATGGACTGCGCCGAACTGTGCCGAATCGGTTGCAGAGCAAGCCCTTCGTCCAGCACGATGCTCGGTGTGAACGGTTCTCCCGGCGGCCGGCAGGCTCATCGCGGAGGTCCGGACCGATGTCGTCGCCGCCGCCGCGTGGAAGGCGACAGCGGTTTTCACTTCACGCTCCGTGAGCGGGGGACCGGCGCACACCTGCGCGCCGACCCGCCGTCGTACGGGCGTGCGCGCCCCGCTCCGCCGGCCATCCACGCCGGAGCCGCGAGGACGCGACCCGAAGCCAACCGACACGACGGCGCTCCTCCCCCGGCGCCGTCACCTCCAGCACCGGCGCAGCCCTGACGCCGATGCTGAGCGACAAAGGGCCCCGTTCCCCCGCGGGGCCCTTTGCCCTTTCCGGCTCCCCACGGCGCTTTCCGGCCGTTTCGGCTGCTCCCGGGTTTTCCGGTCCGCCTCAGGGGTGGTCGCGCCAGACGCTCGGATCGACCGGCTCCTCGGGCGACCGCGGCGCGTCGGCGGGCAACGGCGTCCCGGCGGCGGGGGCGGCCGGCGCCTCGTGCGAGCCGATCACCTCGCTCACCCCGGCCCCGAACACCTCCGGCGGCGCGTCCTGCGGCCCGCCCTGCGGTGCGGCGCCCTGCGGCGGCACGCCGACCGGGGGCACGCCCTGCGGGGGCATGCCCTGCGGGGGCATGCCCTGCGGCGGAACGCCGTACGCCGGCCCGGTCGGGTACGGCACCTGCGGGGGCACCGCCCCGTACGGCGCCGCGCCGGGCGGCACCGCCCCGTACGGAGCCGTGGCACCCCGGCCACCGAGCGCCGCCATCGCCGCCGGCACCAGCACCGCCCCGACCAACGCCCAGACCGCGTTGGCCACCAGCACGCTGAGGAACACCAGGCCGACCGAGTTCTCCTCGGACATCTCCGAGCGGACGGAGGAGGTCCAGCCCGCCATCGACTCCGTCCTGGTCAGCAGCGCGCCGGCCACCGTCATCAGCAGGGTCAGCACCACCGCGTACACGGCCGCCAGGCGCAGCCGGTCGGCCGCGTCCAGCTGCCGCCGGTACGCCGCCCAGCCGAGCAGGAGGGCCGCGACCACTGCCGCCAGGCCGCACCAGCGCCAGTCGGCGGGCACGTCGTGCAGATCGAAGAAGGAGAGTTCCACCCCGCTGCCGTGGTTGCCCCACGTCGTGTCGCCGCTGGTCGTCCTGACGTGCGCCGAGAAGGTCGCCCCCGAGCCGAAGCCGAGCAGCTGGAGGCCGAGGTTGGGCAGGAACGCCAGCGAGACCGCGGTCGTCGCACCGTTCTCGGCGTTCACCGCGACCAGCACGAAGGCCGCCACCGATGACAGGGCCACCGACAGCGCCAGCGCCTGGCCGGCCGTCAGCGCGGCCACCGCCCAGCCGCGCACCGACCGGCTGCGCCAGGCGGCCCACCGCAGCGCGTCGGTGCCGTAGACGGCGAAGGCCAGCAGGAAGGCCAGCAGGGCGGTCCAGCCGACCGCCTCCAGCCAGGCGCTGTCCGCGGTGATGCCCATCGCGCGGCTTCGGCTGCCGGAGTCGGAGTAGTCCGGGAAGCCGGAGAAGCCGCCGGGCCGCCGCCCCGGGTTCCAGTCGGTGCCCGCGATCAGACCGAGCAGCAGGGTGACGGCGGCCAGCACCACGGCGCTGCGCAGCGCCTCACCGGCGGCCTGGGCCCGGGTCAGCTGGGTGCCGTCGGCCTTGCGCCGACGCAGCCCGGCCCGCAGGCCGAGCCAGAGCGCCAGCGCCCAGAACACGGTGACGGTCAGCGGCAGGACCCGGAAGGTGAGCTCCATGCCCTCCTGGAGGGAACGGCCCGACGAGCCCGTGTTCCCGCCGATCCGGAACGGTGCGCCGAGCGCGTTCAGGGCCATCGCCAGCGCCGCGCCGAAGCGGTCGCCGAAGTCGGGCGGGGCGTAGGCGCCGTCGTAGTCGTAGTCGCCCGGGACGGCCGCGATCAGCGCCGCCACCAGCAGGACGACGGTCGGCCCGATGGCCGCCACCAGCGCGGGGCGCCAGTTCGAGCCGGCCAGCCAGCGCAGCACGGGCGACTGGGCGGTCTTCGGGTAGTACGGCTGCCCGGCACCCCAACTGCCCACCGCGGGCGGGCCGCCGACCGGCGGGTACCCGGCGCCCTGGCCGGGCGGCGGGTAGGAGCCGGGCGGCGCGGTGGGCGGCTGCCCGTAACCGGGGGCGGTCGGCGGTACGGCGGGCAGGGCGGCGGCGGTCGGCGGCGGGGGTGCCAGCGGCCGGCCGCACGAGCCGCAGGCGGGCGCTCCCTCCACCGAAGTCGCTCCGCACGATGCGCAGTTGGCCATGGACCGCTTTCCCCCCGCTCGACGAGTTCCTGGTCCCCCAGGGAGCCCGTTTATCCCATCGGACCCGAAAGGCTGTCAACCGCGAAAGCCACCAGGCGGGTTGGCCCCGACCTGGCCGGATCGGGGCCGCGCCCACGGCCCTAGTCGCGCTTCTTCGGGACCTCCGGGACGGGCAGCAGCGGCAGCCGCAGCGCGCCGAACGCACCCTCCGGCACGGCCGGTCGCACCGGCGCGACCGCGGTGACCGGGCGGTAGGCCTCGCCCGGGGCCGGACGCGGGTCCTCCTCGCCCTTGTTCGGCCACATCGACATGGCGCGCTCGGCCTGCGCGGTGATGGTGAGCGAGGGGTTGACGCCGAGGTTGGCGGAGACGGCCGCGCCGTCCACCACGCTGATCCCGGGGTGTCCGTACAGCCGGTGGTACGGGTCGACCACACCGGTCTCGGGGGCATCGCCGATCGGGCAGCCGCCGAGGAAGTGCGCGGTCATCGGGATGTCGAAGATCTCGCCGACGGTGCTGCCCGGGAAGCCGTTGATCTCGTCGGCCAGCGCCTGGGCGCCCTGCTCGGCGGCCGGGATCCAGGTCGGGTTGGGGGTGCCGTGGCCCTGGCTGGAGGTGAGCCGGGGCTTGCCGAGCGGGCCCTTCTTCAGCGAGACGGTGATCGAGTTGTCCAGCGACTGCATCACCAGACCGATGATCGTCTTCTCGGACCAGCCGCGCTGGTTCATCGAGCGGGCGAAGGTCACCGGGTGGAGCGCCGAGTTGCCCAGGTAGCGCAGCCAGCGCGGGGTCTTCCCGCCGCCCTTGACCTGGGCGATGGACAGCGCGCCCATCGCGTTGGAGCCCTTGCCGTAGCGGACCGGCTCGATGTGGGTGTTGGCGTCCGGGTGGATCGAGGAGGTGATCGCGACGCCCTTGGTGAAGTCCGCCTTGCCGCCGTAGCGCCGGTCGGTGGTCTGCGCGCCCACCAGCGCCTCGGAGTTGGTGCGGGTCAGCTCTCCGAGCCGGGCGGAGATCCGGGGCAGGTGGCCCGAGGCGCGCATCCGGTGCAGCAGCGACTGGGTGCCGTAGGTGCCGGCCGCGACGACCACCCGGGCGGCGGTGATGGTCCGCGCGCCCGCCTTCACCGGGTCGGTCTTCGACCGGGAGTCGGTGCGCCGCACGTCCACCGCATAGCCGCGATTCCCATGGGCATCGCCGTGCTCGCGGATCCGGGCCACCGTGGTGAGCGGGTGGATCTCGGCGCCGCCCCGCTCCGCCAGGTACAGGTAGTTCTCGGTGAGCATGTTCTTGGCGCCGTGGCGGCAGCCGGTCATGCACTCGCCGCACTCCACGCAGGCCTTGCGGGCCGGGCCGGCGCCGCCGAAGTACGGGTCGGCGATCTCCTCGCCGGGCGCCGCCTTGGCCGCACCTCCCCCGGACTCCGTCCGGGAGGTGCCCCCAGCGTCCTTGCCGTCGCCGAAGAAGACCCCGACCGGCGCCATGTGGAAGGTGTCGCCGACGCCCATCCGCTCGGCGGCCGCCTTGAGGTGGACGTCCGAGGGGGTGACGGTCGGGTTGAGCCGCACCCCGAGCATCCGCTGCGCCTGGTCGTAGAACGGCGCCAGCTCCTGCTGCCAGTCGGTGATGTGGCGCCACTGACGGTCCTCGAAGAAGGCCTTCGGCGGCACGTACAGGGTGTTGGCGTAGTTCAGCGAGCCACCGCCGACCCCGGCGCCGGCCAGGATCAGCACGTTGGCCAGCAGGTGGATCCGCTGGATGCCGTACAGCCCGAGCTGCGGCGCCCACAGGTAGTTCGGCAGGTCCCAGGAGTTCCGGGGCAGTTCGTCCCGCTCGAAGCGCCGCCCGGCCTCCAGGACGGCGACCCGGTAGCCCTTCTCGGTGAGCCGCAGCGCCGCGACCGAACCGCCGAAGCCGGAGCCGACCACGACCACGTCGTAGTCGAACTCGGCCGCACCGCCGGACTCCACCATCTGCCACTGCTCCTTCGAGGGTTGAACCTGCTGGGGGAAAGCCGGTTGGGGGCCACCTGAGCCCGGGGTCACTTGCGCCCCGGGCTACTTGAGCCCGGGGTCACTCACGCCCGGGGTCACTTGAACCGCAGCGCCTTGAGCACCCGCAGCCCGCCGGTCATCACGGCCGCGAACTGCTCGTCGTCCAGGCCGAACGACGGCGCCAGCGGCATGACCCGCTGGGTCGAGATGGTCTGCGCCTCGGTGAAGCGCAGGATGCCCTCCGCGCCGTGGCGCCGGCCGAGCCCGGAGTCGCCCATGCCGCCCATCGGCGAGGCGACCGAGCCGTACGCGGCCGCATAGGCCTCGTTGACGTTGACCGTCCCGGTGCGCAGCCGGGCCGCGACCGCCCGGCCGCGCCGCAGGTCCCTGGTCCAGACGCTGGAGTTCAGGCCGTACGGCGTGGAGTTGGCGGCCGCGACCGCCTCCTCCTCGGTGTCGAAGCGGTAGACCGCGACGACCGGGCCGAAGGTCTCCTCGCCGCAGACCGACATCTCCGGGGTCACCCCGTCGAGGATCGTCGGCTCGTAGAAGTACGGGCCGAGGTCGGGCCTGGCCCGCCCGCCGGCCAGCACGGTGGCGCCCGCCTTGACCGCCTCCTCCACGTGCCGGGTGGTGGCGTCCAGTTGGCGGGCGGAGACCAGCGAGCCCATGTCGGCGCCGTACGCGAGGCCGCCGCCCAGGCGCAGTGCCCGGGTGCGGGCGACGAAGCGCTCCAGGAACTCGTCGGCCACCGAGCGGTGCACCAGCAGCCGTTCGATCGAGATGCACAACTGTCCGGCCGAGGAGAAGCAGGCCCGTACGGCGCCCGCGGCGGCCGCGTCGAGGTCGGCGTCGGAGAGCACCAACATGGCGTTCTTGCCGCCGAGCTCGAGCGAGGCGCCGACCAGCCGGGCGGCGGCGCGCTGGGCGACCTCACGGCCGGTGCGGGTGGAGCCGGTGAAGGAGACGTAGTCCGCGTGCTCCACCACGGCCGGGCCGATCACCGGGCCGTCGCCGATCACCACCTGCCACAGGTCGGCCGGCAGCCCGGCCTCGATCAGCAGCTCACGGGCCCACAGCCCGGTCAGCGCGGTCTGGGTGTCGGGCTTGTGGACCACCGCGTTGCCGGCCGCGAAGGCGGGCAGCAGGTCGCCGATGCACAGCTCCAGCGGGTAGTTCCACGGCGAGATGTGGCCGACCACGCCCTTGGGGCGGCGGGCCTCGACGGTGTGGGTGAGCACCGGCAGCGCCCCGCCGCGGCGGCGGTCGCGCAGGTAGCCCTGGGCGCCGCGCCCGTAGTGCCGGGCCGCCATGGCGACGGCCAGCACCTCCTCGAAGGCGTGCAGCCGGGCCTTGCCGGTCTCGGCCTGGATCAGGTCCAGGACCTCGTCCTGCCGCTTGAGCAGCAGGTCGTGGAAGCGCAGCAGGACGGCGGCGCGGCGGCGCACCGGCAGCGCGGCCCAGGCGGGCTGGGCGCGGCGGGCCAGCTGGAAGGCGACCTCGACGTCGGCCGGGGTGGACTGCGGCAGGCCGGCCAACCGCTCACCGGTCAGCGGGGCGACGGTCTCCACCACACTGGGCTCGCCGGTCGCGGTGACCCCGGCGGCCAACCGGGCCACCAGGGACGGCGGGACGGCGGCCGCGACGGTCCGGCCTCCGCCGGGAGCCGCCGGGTTGCCGCTCGCGGAACCGGCGTCGGCGTGTTCGGTGGCCGCTGCATCTGCTGTGAGGTCCGACATACGGCGCAGCCTAGGCCTTCGGGGGCCGGTTCGGTACCCGTCGGTAACAAGAATATGCCGCAGTCGGGTGAAAGCGGGCGCTCCGCCCGTACGGCCCTGTGCTCAGCGGGTCGGGGTGAAGCCGTTGAGCACCGTGGTGAAGCGCTGCACGGCCTCGTTCCACTCGTTGCCCTTGTCCGGACTGGACGAGTAGATCGCGTAGGCGGTGCCGTCCTCGTCGATGAACTCCTCCTCGATCGCGCGCCGGCGGCCGCCCTCCTTGGCCGCGTAGCTGAACTCCCAGACGGCTGCCTCGTGGCCGTTCACCACAGCGCTCGCCATCCGGTGCTGCTTGTAGTCCTTGAGCGCCTTGACGTTGCCCTCCATCTCCCGCATGTGGTCCAGCGGCTTGACCGGCTGGCCGACGGTGACCGAGAACTGCAGGTAGTGCACCTTGCCGTCGGGGCTGTAGAAGACCTGGGTGTTGTCGGGCCCGATGATGCGCTGCCAGACCGGGGTCGCGGTCGGCAGCGGGAAGCGGAAGCCGGCCGGGTCGTCCACCCAGTGGTAGCCGTTGGGCGCCGGCGCCCCCGGGATCGCGCTGCCGGTCGGCACCGGGTCGGACGGCTCGACCGTGCCCGCCTGCCCGGTCGGGGTGGTGTCGGCGTCCGGGGTGCCGGCCACGTGCCGGGTGGCGAAGAAGGTCGCCGCGGCCGCCAGCACCCCGACGGCCACCGCGATGGCGACCAGCTTCATCCGGCCGCGGCGCTTGGCCGGACCGCGCGCGGGCGTGACGGTATGCGCGACCGGCGCGCTGACGGCGGTGTACGCCTGCGGCGCGGCCGGCACGCCCCCGGCGGTGTCCGCGGCGACGGCCGGAACGGCGGAGGTGACGGCGGTCGCGGTCGCGGCCGGACGCGGCCCGGTCGGCTCCTCCGAGCCCTCCAGCGGCGACTTCGCGGTCCCCTCCGGCACCTCGCTGCGGTCCACCACCGGCACCGACTGGGTGGGCGTACGGACCGACGCGACCGACTTCAGGCCGATGGTGTGCCCGGCCTGCACCTCGGCCAGCATCCGGGCCGCCTCGTCCGCGCTCGGCCGGTCGGACGGGTCCTTGGCCATCAGCGCGGCCAGCACCGGCCCCAGCGGTCCGGCCCGGCGCGACTCCGGCAGCGGCTCGTCGACCACCGCGGCCAGCGTGGTGATCGGCGAGTCCCGGCGGAACGGCGACTGGCCCTCGACCGCCGCGTACAGCGTCGCCCCGAGGCCCCACAGGTCGGAGGCCGGCCCGGGCCGCTCGCCCTGGGCGCGCTCGGGGGCCAGGTAGTCCGGCGAGCCGACCAGGTCGCCCGGCCGGGTCAGCTCGGTCGAGCCCTCGTAGGTCGCGATGCCGAAGTCCAGCAGCACCACCCGCCCGGTGCCGCGCTCCAGCAGCACGTTGGCCGGCTTGACGTCCCGGTGCAGCACACCGAGCTGGTGGCCGCGGTGCAGCGCGGCGAGCACCTGGCTGCCGACCTCGGCGGCGGCGCGCGGCTGGAGGGTGCCGTCCTGGCTGATCACGTCGGCCAGCGAGCGGCCGTCGACCAGCTCCATCACGATCCACGGCCGGCCGTCCTGCTCCAGCACGTCGTGCACGGTGATCACGCCGGGATGCTTGATCCGGGCGGCCGCGCTGGCCTCGCGCTTCATCCGCGCGTGCAGGATCTGCAGGTCCTCCTCGGGGAGGTGGTTGACGGTCAGCTCCTTGACCGCGACCTCGCGGTCCAGCATCCGGTCCCAGGCCCGCCAGACCGTGCCCATCCCGCCCCGGCCGAGCCGGTCACCGAGCTCGTACCGCCCGGCCAACAGCCGCTCCGCTTCGGCCGCCTCCGGCCGGTCCTGCACGCCCATCGGCGACCGCTCCCCCTCTCGATTTCCACCTGCCGTCACCGCGGCGGATCGCCTGGTGCAGACCGCTGTTCGAACAAATCCCACGCACACATTAGGCGCACCCCGCCCACCCCGGTAATCACGCCCGCCCACCGGATCGAGGAACCGGTGCGCATCGAGGCCGTCAGCCTGCGAACAGCACCACGGCGGCTATTCCCAGAACCAGCAGCAGGAACACGCCCCCGACCAGCAGCGGCCCGAGGAGGGCCGGGGCAATCCGCGGCGCTCCGCCGCCGGGCCGTGCCCCGTTGAACTCCGCACCGACCTCCGGCCGCCCGCCCCGGCCGCCCGCGCCACGCCGACGCGGCCGCAGCGGCACCAGCGGCGCGTCCGGCTTGAGCTCCACCGCCCGCACCGCCCGCTCCTCGTCGGCCGGCTCCGGCGCGCCCGCCAGCAGCGTCGCCAGCTCCTGCCGCGCCGCGTCCGCGGTCGGCCGCAGGGTCGGATCGGGCTGCAACAGCCGCTCGGCCAGCGGCGCCAGCGGACCGCAGACCACCGAGGGCTCACGCCGCCCGTCCCGCACCGCCGTCACCAGCTCCGGCACCCCGCCCTCCGGGTACGGCGCACGGCCGGTCACCAGCCGCTGCACCAGCACCCCGAGCGCCCAGCAGTCACCCGCCGGGCCGCCGTCCAGCGGCCAGCGCTCGGCCACCGGGCCGACCAGGGTGGCCCGGACCTCGTACCGGCGCCGGCCGCCCGGCCCACCGAGGTCCTCGGCCAGCGCCTCCTGCGCCACCCCGGCGAGCAGCCCGCCGAGCATCGCCGCGCCGTCCTCGCACACCAGTACCGACTCGGCGGTCAGGTTGCCGTGGGCGAGCCCGGCCTCGTGCAGCGCCCGCAGCGCGCCGGCCACGTCCGCCGCCAACTCGGCTGCCCGGTACGGCGGCACCGGCCCGGCGGTGAGTAGTTCGGCCAGCGTCCGTCCGGCCGGCCGTTCCTCCACCGTCCACAGCAACTCGCCCTCGACGAAGGCCCCGACCCCGCGCAGCAGCCGCGGGTGCCAGGACGGCGCCGTCGAGCCGACCGCCGCCACCCGCCGCACCAGCCGGTCCCCGTGCGCGGGGTTCGGCTCCTCCGGGTCCTGACCGACGGTCAGCAGCGCGGGCAGCTCCACCGCGCGCAGCAGCACCGACTCGCCGGTCCGCTCGTCCACCGCGAAGGCGCGCAGCAGTTCGGGACGGTCCGTCAGCCGGTACCGCCCCGCCAGCAACTGCCCCGGGCCGACTCGCATGCAAGTTCCTCTCGCTCATCGAGCAGCCTACTGAGCGGCTCCTTTACGCTCGACCCCATGGACTGGACCGATCTGATCGACACCGCCTTCAAGGCGGCGGGCAACAACAGCCAAGCCAACCAGGCCGCGGCCGTCCACACGGTCGAAGCCGCCGTCATAAACGGCGAGAAGCCGGTCGCCTCGACCGCCGGGCGCCATCCGGACCACTTCCGCAAGGGGGTGTTGGTGCTCACCACCCACCGGATGCTCTTCCTGAAAGACGGGAAGCCGCCGGTCCCGGTTCCGCTGACGGCCGTCACCGACGTCACCGTGACCCGCACCAAGCTCACCGGCGACGTGCTGACGGTCGTCGCGCTGACCGGCTCGCACCGTTTCGAGGAGGTGGAAAAGGCCGACGTCTTCGCCGAGCGGATCCGCGAGGCCGCCCGGCTCGCCCGCAGCGCATCGCCGCAGGCGCCCGCCGCCGCCCCGGCGCCCTCCGAGGCCGCCCCCGCCGAGCTCTCGACCGGTGAGCGGCTCCTCGGCCAGCTGGAGCGGCTGGCCGCCCTGCGGGCCTCGGGCGCGCTCACCGAGGAGGAGTTCAGTCGGGCCAAGCAGCGCCTGCTCGGCTGAACCCGCCCTACGGCGCCGGCTGGAAGCTGTTGAACACGACGTCCCGGGCCGGCGCCTGGGCGGCCCACTGGGCGTCCGGGACGATCCAGTAGATCGAGTAGCCGTACTTGGCCGGAGTGCCGGTCACGAAGCCGCGGTTGAGCGAGTGCATCTTGGGCGTGCCGTTGGTCCACTCCCAGTCCGCCGCGTTGGTCCACTGCCGGTAGGCGATCGCCGACAGGTTCACCCGCTGGTAGTTGCTCACCTGCGAGCGCAGGTCGGGCTCGGCGTCCTGCCAGTCGGCGACGGCGCTCGCGTGCGGCGAGGTGCTCCACTCGATCCGCAGCTGGCTGCCGTCCGCGCTCTTGAAGATCCGTCGGTTGGAGTCCGACCCGGCCGACTGCAGCCCGTCCGGCAGGAACACCGAGAAGCCGCTCGGGTCCTTGTACTCGTGGTACCCGGCCGGCGCCGCCCCGCCAGGGGCGGCCTGGGTCGGGGTCGGCGTCGGGGTGGGCGTCTGCGGGGGCGTGGACGCCGGGGTCTGGGTCTGGGTCGGGGTGCCGGCGGCCGGCGGCGGTGCGGCGGCCGAGGAGGCGGCCGTGGTGGCCGGCTCGGCGGCCGTTCCGGTGGGCGCGGGCTCGCCGGGCGGGGTCGCCGGCGTCTGGCTCGGCGTGGCCTCGGTGGTCGCCGCCGCCGGCGAGGTGGCGCCCGCACTGTGGGTGCTCCCGCCCTTCGCGCCGCTGTCCCCGCTGCCCACGGCCTTGACCACCGCGACCACCCCGGCGATCAGCAGCAGCACGACCACCACGGTCGCGATGGCCAGCCGCCGCCGGCCCGTGCGCGGGTCGGCCCCGGCCGCCTGGGTCGCGCCCATGGTCCACTCGCTGGTCACCGGCCGGATCGGCTCGGTCGCCGGAGCGGGCTCGGGCTCAGCGGCGGGCTTGGCGACGGGCTCCGCCGCCGGCTCCTCCTCCCGAGCCCGGCTGCCCACCCGGACGGTCCCCAGCAGCCCGCCCACGGTCCGCTTGGGGGCGGCCTCCTCGGCCCTGGACTCGGCCTTGGACTCGGCCTCAGCCTTGGACTCGGCCTCGGCCTCGGCCTTGGACTCGGCCTCGGCGGGCTCCGGCTCGACGGCCGTCTTCCCGGCCGTCTTCCCCACCTTCTCCACCGGCATCGCGTGCTCGGTGGTCGACTCGGCCTTCGCGGTCGCCTCGGCGACCACCCGCTTGAGCATCGAGCGGGTCTGCGAGGCGTCGAGTCGCTTCGCCGGGTCCTTCTCCAGCAGCCCCTCGATCACCGGCAGCAGCGGCCCGGCGTTCACCGGCGGGACCAGCTCCTCGGTCATCACCGCGGTCAGGGTGGCCAGCGCCGAGCCCCGGTCGTACGGCGGCCGACCCTCGATCATCGCGTACAGCGTGCCGCCCAGCGACCACAGGTCGGCCGGCGGCCCGGGCTTCTGCCCGCGCGCCCGCTCCGGGGATATGTACGAGGGCGCGCCGACCAGCATGCCGGTGGAGGTGACCGAGGCGTCGCCCTCCACGCTGGCGATCCCGAAGTCGGTGAGCACGACCCGGCCGTCCTCGCCGATCAGCACGTTGGACGGCTTGACGTCCCGGTGCAGGATGCCCAGCGCGTGCGCCGCGATGAGCACGCCCAGCACGTCCAGCGCGATCTCCGCCGCCCGGCCGGGCGTCAGCGGCCCGTCCTCCCGGACCACGTCGGCCAGCGAGCGGGACTCGACCAGCTCCATGACGATCCACGGCCGGTCGTCCTCGTCGACGACGTCGAAGACGGTCACCGCCGAGTTGTGCCGGATCCGCGCGGTCGCCTTGGCCTCGCGCAACGTCCGGACGATCAGCCGGTGCTTCTCCTCCTCGTCGACGCTGGCGTTCATCCGCAGTTCCTTGACCGCGACCGTCCGGCCCAGCATCTCGTCCTCGGCGCGCCAGACGGTGCCCATGCCGCCGCGCCCGAGCACGCCGTTCAGCCGGTAGCGGCCGGCCAGGAGGCGGCCGGTGGAACCCTGCGCCTGGGTCATTCGGAACGTTCCCCCATGTGCTGCTGGCGGTCGTGGTGACGGCGCGTCGGCCCGGCCCGGGCCCGAACGCCCAAGCCTCCATCATCCCCTGTCCGGAGGGCCCTCGACCACCCACCCCCCTCCCCAAGCCGGGACGAACCGGAACGGGTGCGGCGCTCCGTGCCCGATCTGTGATCGAAAACTCGCCAAGATCTGTCCGAACCGCTGCTACCGTTCGGCAGCTCATCGTCTTTTCCCGGGGGGACTCGACGCCCATGACCGCACCCGTACCGGGCACTGACGGCCCATCGATCCGGCCGCGCACCGCCCAGCACTACTCGGTCGCACCCGCCCTCGACACCCCCGACGGGTACATCGCCCCCGGCATGCCCGGCATCCCGGTCACCGGCTACGACCCCGCCTCCCCCGCCGCCCCCGGGACCGCCCCACGCCGCCGCACCGCCCTCGCCCTCACCCTCGCCCTGCTCGCCACCCTGCTCGGCGGCCTGGCGTACGGCTTCGCCCCGCTGCGGGCCGCCGACAGCCTCGGCTGGCTGGCCATCGCCCAGGCCGGCCTGATCGCCCTCCCGCTCGGCCTCCTCGGCGGCCGGAACCGGTTACTCCCGGCCCTCGGCGCCCTGCTGTCGGCCGGTGCCCTGATGCTCGGCCAACTCACCCAGCGGCTCCGCATCGTGCAGACCGACAGCCCTGGCCCGCACGGCCTCCTGCGCGACACCCTCAGCACCTGGTACGCCGACCTGCGCCCCCTCGACCTGGCCTTCTACGCCATCGCCCTCATCGGAGGCTTCCTCCTCACCCGCCGCACCGCCGACCGCGGCTGATCCGCGGGCGCGCGGGGCGAGGGCCGCGCGCCCGCGCCCCGCCCACCGCCACACATCGGCGAGCCCCCCCGCACCCCGACCCGCCGACCCCGAAAAAACCGAGAAGGCCCCCACCCGGCGAACCGGACAGGGGCCTTCGACACCGCGTCAGGGTACTGCTCAGCGCTGGTCGAGCGCCGGGTTGACGGTCACCTCGACCCGCTGGAACTCCTTCAGCTCCGTGTAGCCCGTGGTGGCCATCGCGCGGCGCAGCGCACCGAACAGGTTCATGGTGCCGTCCGGGGTGTGCGACGGACCGGTGAGGATCTCCTCGGTGGTGCCGACCGTGCCGAGGTCCACCCGCTTGCCGCGCGGCAGCTCCTCGTGGACGGCCTCCATGCCCCAGTGGAAGCCCTTGCCCGGGGCGTCGGTGGCGCGGGCCAGCGCGGCGCCGATCATCACCGCGTCGGCGCCGCAGGCGACCGCCTTCGGGATGTCGCCGCTGTAGCCGACGCCGCCGTCCGCGATCACGTGCACGTAGCGGCCGCCGGA
This sequence comes from Kitasatospora sp. NPDC018058, assembly GCF_044327205.1. Taxonomy (NCBI): domain Bacteria; kingdom Bacillati; phylum Actinomycetota; class Actinomycetes; order Kitasatosporales; family Streptomycetaceae; genus Kitasatospora; species Kitasatospora sp. NPDC018058. Next base: position 139,094 of record NZ_JBIRFA010000011.1, read on the forward strand.
CTCATCCATGTAGTCGCGGCGCGCGGCCGCCACGTCGGCGACGGCGGTGGCCATCGGCACCTGGATGCCGAGCACGTTGCGGGTGGTGTGGGCGGCGCCGCCGCCGAAGCCGACCAGCACGCCGGCCGCGCCGGTCCGCATCAGGTGCAGCGCGGCGGTGTAGGTGGCGCAGCCGCCGACGATCACCGGGACGTCCAGCTCGTAGATGAACTGCTTGAGGTTGAGCGGCTCGGCGGCGCTGGACACGTGCTCGGCCGAGACGGTGGTGCCGCGGATGACGAAGACGTCGACACCGGCGTCCACGACGGCCTTGGAGAACTCGGCGGTGCGCTGCGGCGAGAGCGCGGCGGCGGTGACCACGCCGGAGTCGCGGACCTCCTGGATCCGCTGCTTGATCAGCTCGGCGCGGATCGGCGCGGAGTAGATCTCCTGCAGGCGGCGGGTCGCGACGGACTCGTCGGTGATCGAGGCGATCTCGTCCAGCAGCGGCTGCGGGTCCTCGTAGCGGGTCCAGAGGCCTTCCAGGTTCAGCACGCCCAGACCGCCCAGGCGGCCGATCTTGATGGCCTGCTCGGGCGAGACCACGCTGTCCATCGGGGCGGCCAGGAACGGCAGCTCGAAGCGGTAGGCGTCGATCTGCCAGGCGATCGAGACCTCCTTCGGGTCACGCGTACGGCGGCTGGGGACGACGGCGATGTCGTCGAAGGCGTACGCCCGGCGGCCGCGCTTGCCTCGCCCGATCTCGATCTCAGTCACTTCGAGCCCTTCTGGTTTGTTGCTCATGCCCGCCGGGTCACCCCGGCCGCCCCCAGTATCCCGTACCAGCTGTGACTCGCGCGCTCGCCTCCCGGCCGCTCCGCCCCGGTGCCGACGGTCGTCGCTCCGATGCCCCCCGGTCCCGGGGGCCTCCCCGCTCGCCCGCCTCGCCCGCCGACGGGCGGGAGGGAGGGGCCCGCCCTTTCGGCTCGGGCGCGGGCGCCCCGAGGGCCGGCGGCTCGGACACGCCGAGGGGCCCGCCGTCGCGGTGCGACGGCGGGCCCCTCGGTGGTTCGGGCCGGCTCCCTCAGCCGGTCAGGCCGTTCAGCGACTCGAGTAGTTCGGCGCCTCGACGGTCATCTGGATGTCGTGCGGGTGGCTCTCCTTGAGGCCCGCCGAGGTGATCCGGACGAAGCGGCCCTTGCTCTCCATCTCGGCGATGGTGCCGGCGCCGACGTAGCCCATGGTCTGGCGCAGGCCGCCGATCAGCTGGTGCAGCACGGCGGACAGCGGGCCGCGGTACTGCACCTGGCCCTCGATGCCCTCGGGGACGAGCTTGTCGTCCGAGGCCACCTCGGCCTGGAAGTAGCGGTCCTTGGAGTAGGAGCGGCCCTGGCCGCGGGACTGCATGGCGCCCAGCGAGCCCATGCCGCGGTAGGACTTGAACTGCTTGCCGTTGATGAACAGCAGCTCGCCGGGGGACTCCTCGCAGCCGGCCAGCAGCGAGCCCAGCATCACGGTGTCGGCACCGGCGGCCAGCGCCTTGCCGATGTCGCCCGAGTACTGCAGGCCACCGTCGCCGATGACCGGCACGCCGGCCGCCTGGCAGGCCTGGGCGGCCTCGTAGATGGCGGTGATCTGCGGGACGCCGATGCCGGCGACCACGCGGGTGGTGCAGATGGAGCCGGGGCCGACGCCGACCTTGACGCCGTCCACGCCGGCGTCGATCAGCGCCTGGGCGCCGTCGCGGGTGGCGACGTTGCCGCCGACCACGTCGACCTTGACGGCCGACTTGATCTTGGCGATCCAGGCCAGCGCGTTGTGGCTGTGGCCGTGCGAGGTGTCGACGACCAGGAAGTCCACGCCCGCCTCGACCAGGGCCTGGGCCCGGTCGAAGGCCTCGGCGCTGGCGCCGACCGCGGCACCGACCAGCAGACGGCCCTCGGCGTCCTTGGCGGCGTTCGGGTACTGCTCGGCCTTGACGAAGTCCTTGACGGTGATCAGGCCCTTGATCCGGCCCTCGTCGTCGACCAGCGGGAGCTTCTCGATCTTGTGGCGGCGCAGCAGCGCCATCGCGTCCACGCCGGAGATGCCGACCTTGCCGGTGATCAGCGGCATCGGGGTCATGATCTCGCGGACCTGGCGACTGCGGTCCGACTCGAAGGCCATGTCACGGTTGGTGACGATGCCCAGCAGCTTGCCGGACGGGTCGGCGATCGGCACCCCGGAGATGCGGAACTTGGCGCACAGCGCGTCGGCCTCGGCCAGCGTGGTGTCCGGGCCGACCGTGATCGGGTCGGTGACCATGCCGGACTCGGAGCGCTTCACCAGGTCGACCTGGTTGGCCTGGTCCTCGACCGACAGGTTGCGGTGCAGCACGCCGACGCCACCCTGGCGGGCCATCGCGATGGCCATCCGCGACTCGGTGACCTTGTCCATCGCCGCGGACAGCAGCGGGATGTTGACGCGGACGTTCCGGGAGACCCGCGAGGAGGTGTCGACCTGGTTCGGCAGCACCTCGGAGGCCCCGGGCAGCAGCAGGACGTCATCGAACGTGAGCCCGAGCATGGCGAACTTCTCGGGTACGCCTGCGGCGTTGTAAGACATTTGGGGGGTACCTTCCGTGGCCGGCCTAATCCGCTCACGCCCTGAGGGAGGGGGCGCGTTCATCGCTCACTCGCGCAGACCGCCGAAAGCCGGGTGGGTTCGGAGGAACCTCCAAGGGAACCCCGTGTGCACCCGCGAAACTTTGGCAACCTGCCCAGGCGCCGATACCCCATGGTACTGGCACCGCGAATGTGCCTCGTGTGCCCTTGACAACAACCCTCCCCCGTGGCTCATTCCACGTGGTCGAGGGCTCAGGACGATTCCTCGGCGAGCGCCCGCAGCCGGCTGAGCGCCCGGTGCTGGGCCACCCGGACGGCGCCGGGCGACATCCCGAGCACCTCACCGGTCTCCTCCGCCGACAGCCCGGCGGCCACCCGAAGCAGCACCAGCTCACGCTGACGGGCCGGCAGGTTGGAGAGCAGCTCCTTGGCCCAGGCCGCGTCGCTGCTGAGCAACGCCTGCTCCTCCGGGCCGAGCGCCTCGTCCGGCACCTCCGGGAGGTCGTCCTGCGGCACGACCGTCGAACCGGGCCCGCGCATCGCGGCCCGCTGCAGATCGGCGATCTTGTGCGCGGCGATCCCGTAGACGAAGGCCTCGAACGGCCGCCCCTGGTCCTTGTACCGGGGCAGCGCGCACAGCACCGCGACGCAGACCTCCTGGGCCACGTCGTCCACGTGGTGCCGGGCCCCGCCGGGCAGCCGGACCAGCTTGGCGCGGCAGTAGCGCAGCGCGAGCGGGTGGACGTAGGCGAGCAGGGCGTCGATGGCCGGGCCCTCGCCGCGGACGGCGGCCGCGACCAGTTCGCCCACCAGGGGCGAGCCGCCCGTACCGAGCACCGGCGGGCGGCCCGGTCCGGCCCCGGCATCGGGGCCGCCGGAATCGGCGTACGACGGATCGTGGCCCGGGCCCGAGGGCTGGGCCTCACCCGGGTCCGCCTGGCCGGCCGCACCGGCGACGTCGTCGCGCATCGGTCCATGGTGCCTGGTCGATCGGGAAAACGCGGCACCGCGTCCGGAGTTGTGCACCGGAACGTTATGCGCTGTGGCACCGCGCGGTGTGCCGCGCACCACCGGCCCCTCCTGCACCGTCCCGCCTCCCGCCCCGCCGCCGTAGGTGGTTCCGTCCGTCGCGCCGTCCGCCGAGTGTCCTGCGGCTGCGTGGTTCGCCGCAGTGCCTGTCCGCTGGTCCCCGAGGTGCTCCACTCCTCCATGGTGCAACCTCGGGACCGTAACGTCACACGCCCGTGCGGTTCCCGCTCCGGGAATCGATGGCGGCGCGCCCGGGCCGACGGCGCCGCCGGTGGTCAGCGGACCAGGCCCCAGCGGAAGCCCAGCGCCACCGCGTGCGCGCGGTCGGAGGCCCCGAGCTTCTTGAACAGCCGTCGGGCGTGGGTCTTGACGGTGTCCTCGGACAGGAACAGCTCGCGGCCGATCTCGGCGTTGCTGCGTCCGTGGCTCATGCCCTCCAGCACCTGGATCTCACGCGCCGTCAAGGTCGGCGCCGCGCCCATGTCGGGACTGCGCAGTCGGCGCGGGGCGAGCCGCCAGGTCGGGTCGGCGAGGGCCTGGGTGACGGTGGCCCGCAGCTCGGCGCGCGAGGCGTCCTTGTGCAGGTACCCGCGGGCACCGGCGGCCACCGCCAGGGCGACACCGTCGAGGTCCTCGGCGACGGTGAGCATGATGATCCGGGCGCCCGGGTCGGCGGACAGCAGCCGCCGGACCGTCTCGACCCCGCCGAGGCCGGGCATCCGGACGTCCATCAGGACGAGGTCGGACCGGTCGGCCACCCAGCGGCGAAGGACCTCCTCCCCGTTCGTCGCGGTGGTGACCCGGTCCACACCGGGTACGGTCGCGACGGCGCGGCGAAGCGCCTCGCGGGCGAGCGGGGAATCGTCGCAAACGAGAACGGAAGTCATGACCGTCGTCCTCCGCAGCTGATCCGCGTCACGTTGAGCCTCCTGGCTGGTACGAACCTCTCCGACACGGCCGATCGGCGACAGACTTCGTCCTGATCGCCCCGACTTGCCCGCGATCGTTCCCGACGTCCGGCGCCCGCTAACCGCCTCCGCACTTCCAACGACCGTCACTCGAATGAGTTACGGCCTTCGGGCCATCCCCACCACTGTACGTGGCCAACCCATTACCGATCAGCCGCATCGCGGTGCACACGCCGCACTTTTGCGCAGCTCGCGCGCGGTCGGCGTACGACCCGCACACCGGTGCGGCGTGTCGCGCGCCTGTCGGCCACCCGATTGCCGCACCCCGCGCCCATCGAAAGCCCTTGCCCGGTTTGCCCGTTTTTATAGCTTTCTCATGGTCATTGACTGTTGTGCCAGTGTGTGGGTGACTTGTCCATGGAGTTGCCTTAAGTCATATTTCCAGGTGTCCATACCAGCGCGGGACGCCCCGCCGGGCACCGCTCGGCACCAGCCCGCCGAGCACGCCCGGCCGACGGCCGACCGCTTCCGAAGGGAATGAGCCATGGCAGATTTCTCCCGCCTCCCGGGTCCCAACGCGGACCTCTGGGACTGGCAGCTCTCGGCAGCCTGTCGTGGCGTGGACAGCTCGCTCTTCTTCCACCCCGAGGGCGAGCGCGGGGCGGCGCGCAGTTCGCGTGAGGCCAGTGCCAAGGAGGTCTGCATGCGCTGCCCGGTGATCGCCGAGTGCGCCGCACACGCCCTGGCGGTCCGCGAACCGTACGGCGTCTGGGGCGGGATGACGGAGGACGAGCGCGAGGAGATGCTGGGCCGCTCGCGGCACCGCCTTGTGGAGGTCCCGCTGACCCCGCCGGCGGTCGCACAGCGCTAGACCCGCCTCGACGACACGCCGTGAAGAAACGATTCTTCGCGGCGCCTCAGGCTGCTCACATCACATCCGGCACCGGGCAGGCGGCAGCCCCGCCACCGACCGTCAGCGGTCGGCGGCCGCGCCCGCCAGGCGCTCCAGCATCAGCGCGACGGCCGGCACCTCGGCCAGGTCCGGCAGGGTCAGCGCCACCACCTGGCGCACCGCCGGCACCCCGGAGGCCGTCCGCACCGGCACCGTCGACACGCCGTCAGGGCGCACCGACTGCAGCGCCAGCCGGGGCAGCACCGCCACCCCCAGCCCGGCCGCCACCAGGCCGACCACCGCCGGGTAGTCGTCGGTCGCGAAGTCGATCCGGGGCTCGAAGCCCGCCCCGGCGCACAGCTCCACCAGGTGCCCCCGGCACTGCGGGCAGCCGGCGATCCACTGCTCCCCCGCCAGCTCGGCCAGCTCCACCGGCCTGCCCCGCCCGGCCAGCGGGTGGGCGGCGGGCAGCACGCCCACCAGCGGGTCGTCCAGCAGCGGGGTGACCACCAGGTCGGACCAGTCGGTGCCGGCCGACAACTGCTGCGCCTCCAGGTTCGCCTCGGCCCGCGCCTCGCGCGGGGTACCGTGCGCGGGGGCCGACAGCGCGACGGCGCCGTCGGACTGCGGGTAGCGGAAGGCCAGCGCGATCTCGCACTCCCCGCCGCGCAGCATCGCCAGCGACTCCGGCGGCTCCGCCTCGACCAGCGACACGCGCACCCCCGGATGGCTGTCCCGCAGCCGGGCGACGCCGGGCGGCACCAGGGTGGAACTCGCGGTCGGGAAGGACACCAGCCGCACCCGCCCGGCCCGCAGCCCGGCGATCGCGGCCACCTCCTCCTCGGCGGCGGAGAGCCCGGCCAGGATCCCGGTGGCATGCTTGAGCAGGACCCGCCCGGCCTCGCTGAGCTGCATCCCGCGGCCCGAACGGACCACCAGCGGGGTGTCGACCGACTTCTCCAGGGCCTTCATCTGCTGGCTGATGGCAGGCTGCGTACACCCCAGCTCGCGGGCGGCGGCGGAGAAGGAGCCGGTGCGGGCGACCGCACGCAGGACGCGCAGATGGCGGGCCTCGATCATGCCTCAGTTATAAGGCAATCTTTGCATTCTGCAAAATTCTACTGATAGTTGAAGCCTGAAGAACGACCGCCGGGCGCACCCGCCCGGCAACGCCGGAGGCCCGGCCCGCCTCCCCGAGGGAGCGGACCGGGCCTCCGGTCAGGAGTTGCGGCTATCGCGCCGGGCCTCAGTGCGAGTGGCCGTGGCCGTGCGAGTGGCCGTGACCGTTCTCGGCCTCCTCCTCCTTCTTCTCCACCACGAGGGTCTCGGTGGTGAGCAGCAGGGAGGCGATCGAGGCGGCGTTCTCCAGGGCGGAGCGGGTGACCTTGACCGGGTCGATGACGCCGGCCTTCACCAGGTCGCCGTACTCGCCGGTGGCGGCGTTGTAGCCCTGGCCGATCTCCAGCTCGGAGACCTTGGAGGTGATGACGTAGCCCTCCAGGCCGGCGTTCTGGGCGATCCAGCGCAGCGGCTCGTGCAGCGCCTTGCGGACCACGGCGACACCGGTGGCCTCGTCACCCGACAGGCCCAGGCCGTCGTTCAGCACCTTGGCGGCGTGGACCAGGGAGGCGCCACCACCGGCGACGATGCCCTCCTCGACCGCGGCGCGGGTCGCCGAGATGGCGTCCTCCAGGCGGTGCTTGCGCTCCTTCAGCTCCACCTCGGTGGCGGCGCCGACCTTGATGACGCAGACGCCGCCGGCCAGCTTGGCCAGGCGCTCCTGCAGCTTCTCGCGGTCCCAGTCGGAGTCGGTCGCGGCGATCTCGCCCTTGATCTGGGCGACGCGGCCGGCCACGGCCTCGGCGTCACCGGCACCGTCGACGACCGTGGTCTCGTCCTTGGTGATGGTCACGCGGCGGGCGGTGCCCAGCACGTCCAGGCCGACCTGGTCGAGCTTGAGGCCGATCTCCTCGGAGATGACCTGGCCACCGGTCAGGACGGCCAGGTCGCCGAGGATCGCCTTGCGGCGGTCGCCGAAGCCCGGGGCCTTGACGGCCACGGCGTTGAAGGTGCCGCGGATCTTGTTCACGACCAGGGTCGACAGCGCCTCGCCGTCGACGTCCTCGGCGATGATCAGCAGCGGCTTGGTGGCACCGCCCTGCAGGATCTTCTCCAGCAGCGGCAGCAGCTCCTGGATGGAGGAGATCTTGCCCTGGTTGATCAGGATGTACGGGTCCTCCAGGACCGCCTCCTGCCGCTCCGCGTCGGTGACGAAGTACGGCGACAGGTAGCCCTTGTCGAACTGCATGCCCTCGGTGAAGTCCAGCTCCACGCCGAAGGTGTTCGACTCCTCGACGGTGATGACACCGTCCTTGCCGACCTTGTCGATCGCCTCGGCGATCAGCTCGCCGACCTGGGTGTCCTGGGCGGAGAGGGACGCGACGGCGGCGACGTCGTCCTTGCCCTCGATCTCGCGGGCCACCGAGAGCAGGTGCTCGGAGACGGCGGCGACGGCCTTGTCGATGCCCTTCTTCAGGGCGGCCGGGCCGGCACCGGCGGCGACGTTGCGCAGACCCTCGTTGACCAGGGCCTGGGCCAGCACGGTGGCGGTGGTGGTGCCGTCACCCGCGACGTCGTTGGTCTTGGTGGCGACCTCCTTGACGAGCTGCGCGCCAAGGTTCTCGTACGGGTCGTCCAGCTCGACCTCGCGGGCGATGGTGACACCGTCGTTGGTGATGGTCGGGGCACCGAACTTCTTGTCGATGACGACGTTGCGGCCCTTGGGGCCGATGGTCACCTTGACGGTGTCGGCCAGCTTGTTGACACCGCGCTCCAGCGAGCGGCGGGCGTCCTCGTCGAACTGCAGGATCTTCGCCATGTTCCCTATTCCCTCGGGGCTGCGGCCGCTTCGGAGGCCGCCGAACTAGGTGGACCAACGACCACGCCCCGGGCCACCGTCACTGAGGACGCGATCCGGGGCGGGGCGGGGACGTCTTACTTCTCGATGATCGCGAGGACGTCGCGGGCCGAGAGGACGAGGTACTCCTCGCCCTGGTACTTGACCTCGGTGCCGCCGTACTTCGAGTACAGGACGATGTCACCCACGGCGACGTCGAGCGGCAGACGCTGGCCGTCCTCGAAGCGGCCCGGGCCGACGGCCAGGACGACGCCCTCCTGGGGCTTCTCCTTGGCGGTGTCCGGGATAACCAGGCCGGAGGCCGTGGTGGTCTCGGCGTCGAGCGGCTGGACCACGATGCGGTCCTCGAGCGGCTTGATGGCAACCTTGCTGCTGGTGGTCACGTCCGAGCTCCCCTTCGGAGATTACGGGGTTTTCTAACGGGTAGGGGCGAACCTGCATGCCTGCCGTCGCGGGGGTCAGACACGCGTCTTCGCGTTAGCACTCCCCTAGTGGGGAGTGCCAAGGACGACCATAGGCCCGTGTTAGCACTCCGTCAACCAGAGTGCCAACGGCGCGCCTCCGGAACCCGTTCCGCGAATGAGTAGCCGTACTCATGTGCGAGGCGGAGCCCGGGTCGCAGACTCGTCCCATGACCGACACCCCGGCCCGCATCGGCCCGTCCCGGCTCAAGGACGCCACCTTCGCCCTACTGGCACTGCCCCTGCTGGGAATCGCACTCCCGTACGTCGTCTTCTCCTTCGTCGCGAGCTTCGGCAACGGCCCCGGCCGCGGCGACGAGGGCGACGGCAGCGCCTGGGCCTTCCTGGCCTACGGGATGCTCGCCGGCCCGGTGGCCGCCCTGGTGGCGGACATCGTGGTCGCCGTCCGCAGCCACCGCGCCGGCTACCGCTGCCTGCCGGTCGCGGCCTCGATCTCGCCCTTCGTCCTCCCGGCCGTCTTCTCCTCCGGCGTCCTCCGGTGAGCGCGCCACGGCCACGGATTCACTGGGGCGTCGACCTGCTGCTCGCCCTGACCGTCCTCCTGTCGATCGGCGGCGCGGCGTACATCGGCTTCTGGGCGGCCTTCGTCCTGGCGCTCTTCCTCCACTCCTGGGCCGCCGGGCTGGTCGTCTGCGTCGTCGGCACCCTTGTGGGGCTGGCGTTCACCGTCCGGGGCACCTGGCGGACCGGCTACCGGATCACCCCGGTCGTCGCGGCGGCCGCACCTGTGCTCGGGCCGCTGCTGATCTGGCCCGCCGTCGGCCTCAACATCCTCGGCTGACCGGTCAGAATGGGCCCGTGGACACCGAGAACCTCCAGCCCCTGCTGACCCCCGAGGGCCAGGCCCTGCTCGCCGAGTTGCGCGAGTTCACGCCCGAGGAGGAGCTGGCGCTCGCCACCCGGCTGCGGCGGGAGCATCCGGCGGAGCTGGTGTCGGCGGCGTTCGGGCAGGCGCGGCTGCGGCAGCGGGCGCGGGCGAAGTTCGGGGCGGACGCGGACCTGATGTACTTCACGCCCAACGGGGTCGAGCAGTCCACCCGGCGCAGTGTGGCCGAGTGGCGGGCGCGCCGGTTCGCCCAATTGGGGGTACGACGGCTGGCGGACCTGTGCTGCGGCATCGGCGGGGACGTGCTGGCGCTGGCCCGGGCCGGGATCGAGGTGCTGGCGGTGGACAAGGACCCGGCGGCCTGCGCCGCGACCGCGGCCAACGCCGCCGCGCTGGGCCTGTCCGAGCTGGTCCAGGTGCGCTGCGCGGACGTCGCCGAGGTGGACGTCACCGGCTACGACGCGGTGTTCACCGACCCTGCCCGCCGGACCTCGCGGGGCCGGGTGTTCGACCCCGAGGCGTACGCCCCGCCGCTGTCCTGGGCGATCGAGGCCGGGCGGCGGACCCCGATCGGCGCGCTGAAGGTGGCACCGGGCATCCCGCACGAGGCCGTCCCGGCGGACGCCGAGGCCGAGTGGGTCTCCGACCACGGGGACGTCAAGGAGGCGGTGCTCTGGTTCGGCACCGAGGCGGCCCACCCGCACCGCGCCACCCTGCTGCCGCAGGGCGCCAGCCTGGCCGGCGGCGACCTGCCCGACCCGCCGGCCGGACCGGTCGGGCGGTACCTGTACGAGCCGGACGGCGCGGTGATCCGGGCCCACCTGGTGGCCGAGGTGGCCGAACAGGTCGGCGGCCGGCTGATCGACCCGAAGATCGCCTACCTGACCTCGGACGAGCTGGTCGCCACCCCGTACGCGCACGCCTTCGAGCTCACCGACGTGCTGCCCTTCCACATCAAGAAGCTGAAGGCGCTGCTGCGCGAGCGTCAGGTCGGCACGGTGGTGATCAAGAAGCGCGGGATGGCGATCACCCCGGAGGAGCTGCGCCGTCAGCTCAAGCCCTCCGGGCCGAACACCGTCACGGTGATCCTCAGCCGCACCGACCACGGACCGCTGATGATGCTCGGTCAGCCGGTCTGAGCGGTTACGACGCCGGCGCCTGGATGTAGTCGTCCAGCCGGGCCACCGAGAAGCCCTGCTCCTGGATCCGGGCCAGCAGGTCGGCGAACATCTGGGTCATCGTGGCGCCCTTGAGCTCCTTGGGGCCGCGGAAGTGCGCCAGGATGATGTCGCCGGGCTTCAGCTTCTTGTCGGCGGCCTGGTACTGCATGTCGTGGATCTGCATCGACTCGCGCCAGAGCACGATCGCGCGCGGGCCGCACTGCTGCACCGAGGTGTTGAGCATCGGGGTGTTGGCGCCGTCGCCGAACGGCGGGCGGAACAGCAGCGGGGCGGTGCCGTACTGCTGGGTGAGCGCGGCCTGGTCGTCGCAGATCTCGGCTTTCTGCTTGTCCGCCGGGAGCTTGCTCATCACCGGGTGGGTGACGGTGTGGTTCTGGATGTGGTTGCCGAGCGCCTGGAGCGGCTTGAAGTAGCCGTAGTCGTTCTTGACGATGTCCTTGGTCAGGAACATCGTGATCGGCACCTTGAGGTCGGTCAGCATCTCGACGAACTTCGGGTCCTTCTCGGCGCCGTCGTCGATGGTGATGAAGACGACCTTGTCGCTCGTCTTCACGTCGCTGATCACCGGTACGGTGCCGGTGCGTTCGAGCTTGATCGGCTTGTCGGCGGGCGGCGCGGGGGCCGGGGCGAGCGGCTTGAGGTTCCACTTCGCCCAGGCCGCGGCGTCGCCCTCGGCCGGGGCCGCCCCCGGCGTGGTGGCCGCGGCGGTCGGCGCGGCGCCGCCGGACGGCGGGGACGCGGCCGCGGTGGTCTTCGTCGCGGCCGGGGCGGCACCGCCGCCGTCCCCGTTGTCGCCGCACGCGGTGGCGAAGGCCAGCAAGGCCAGCGCCCCCGCCGCGTACGTCCTGGTCCTGCTCCGCCCGTCCCTGCTCACCGCACCGCGCTCCCGATCCCGTCCGGCTTTCTCTCAGCTATGCACGGTAGCGGGCACGGCGGCGGTTCCCGACCACCGTCTACTCGACGTACTCGCTGGTGAAGGACCAGCGGTGCACCGGGCGGCCGAGCAACTCGGCCGGCGGGTCGGCGACCGGTACCGGAGCACCGCTCCACCAGGTGATCAGCAGCACCCGCTCGCCCGGGGCGGAGAGCAGCTCAAGACGCTCCAGGCCGGCCGCGCCGCGGACCGCCGGCAGCGCGGACTCCCGCACCCAGGCGGCGAGTTCGTCGCCCCGATGGTCCGCCGCCCGGGCCTCCCACATCGCGGCGACGGTCATGCCGCGCCGCCGCCGAGGGCGTCGTAGGCCTGGCCGTGGAGGTCGCCGTGCCCGATGTCCGCGGCAGGGACGTGGACGTCGGTGACGGGCAGCGAGGAGTCGGCCGACAGGTCGAAGGCGGAGGGCGTGCGGTCGCGCCACACCATCTCCGCGCCCAGCGCGGCCACCATCGCGCCGTTGTCGGTGCACAGGCCCGGCCGGGGCACCCGCAGTCGGATGCCGGCCCGGTCGCAGCGCTGCTGGGCCATCTCGCGCAGCCGGGAGTTGGCCGCGACGCCGCCGCCGATCATCAGGTGGTCGACGCCGTTGTCCTTGCACGCCTTGACGGCCTTGCGGGTGAGCACGTCGGTGACCGCCTCCTGGAAGGAGGCCGCCACGTCGGCGATCGGCACCTCCTCGCCGGCCCGGCGCTTGGCCTCCACCCAACGGGCGACGGCGGTCTTCAGGCCGGAGAAGGAGAAGTCGTACTCCGGGTCGTTCCTGCCGCTCAGGCCGCGCGGGAAGTTGATCGCCTTGGGGTCGCCCTCGCGGGCCGTCCGGTCGACGATCGGGCCGCCGGGGAAGCCCAGGCCGAGCACCCGGGCGACCTTGTCGAAGGCCTCGCCGGCCGCGTCGTCGATGGTCGCGCCGAGCGGGCGCACGTCGCTGGTGATGTCCTCGCTGAGCAGCAGCGAGGAGTGCCCGCCGGAGACCAGCAGGGCCATCGTCGGCGAGGGCAGCCGGCCGTGCTCCAGCTGGTCGACGCAGATGTGCGAGGCGAGGTGGTTGACCCCGTACAGCGGCTTGTCCAGCGCCCAGGCGTACGCCTTCGCGGCGCTGACGCCGACCAGCAGCGCGCCGGCCAGGCCGGGGCCGGCGGTGACGGCGATGCCGTCCAGGTCGCTCGCCTTGATCCCGGCGGTGTCCAGGGCGCGTTGGATGGTCGGGACCATCGCCTCCAGGTGGGCGCGGCTGGCGATCTCCGGGACGACGCCGCCGAAGCGGGCGTGGTCGTTGACGCTGGAGGCGACCGCGTCGGCCAGCAGCGTGGTGCCGCGCACGATGCCGACGCCGGTCTCGTCGCAGGAGGTCTCGATGCCGAGGACGAGCGGTTCGTCAGCCATGGCGGGTGTCCTCAATGTCCTTCGGGTCGGTGCTGTCAGTGCTCGGGTGGTCGAGGCGCATCACCAGCGCGTCGACGTTGGCGGGCTGGTAGTAGCCGCGCCGGATGCCCACCGGTTCGAAGCCGTGGCGCTCGTACAGCCGCTGGGCGCGCGGGTTGTCCACCCGTACCTCCAGCAGCAGTTCGGCGCAGCCGCGCCGGGCGGCCTCGTGGATCAGGTCGGTGAGCAGCGCCGTGCCGAGGCCGGCGCCCTGGTGGCGCTCGTCGACGGCGATGGTCTGGACGTCGCCCTCGCCGGCGATCTCCATCAGTCCGGCGTAGCCGACGATGGTGCCGTCCCCGGTGGTGGCGACGGTGTAGTGGCGGGTGCCGCCGGGGTGGGCCTCGGCGAGTTCGGACCAGTACATCCCGTGGGACCAGGCGTCCTCGGGGAAGAGCCTGAGTTCCAGCTCCATCACCGGCTCGATGTCCCACCAGCGCATCGGGCGCAGGGTGGTGCCGTGGTTCACGCCGGGAGCACCGCCTTGTAGCCTGCGGGCACCTGGGCGTCCGGGCGGCGCAGGTACAGCGGGAGGTTCGGCAGCAGCTCCCGCCCGGCGGCCAGCTCGGCGGCGGCGAAGCCGGCGAGGGCGCCGGCCGAGACGTGCTCGGGGCCGTGGGCGCCGGGGAAGGCGTCGGGGTAGAGCAGCGCGCCGGCGCCCACCGAGCGGGCCGGGGGCGTCAGCTCGGCCGGGCGGTCCACGCCGGGGCCCTCGGTGCGGCGGCCCTCGGCGTCGTAGGAGGCCCAGTAGACCTCCTTGCGGCGGGCGTCGGTGGCCACCGTGAACGGCTGCCCGGTCAAGCCCTCGGCGCGGGCCTGGAAGGCGATCGCGTCCAGGGTGCAGACGCCGTGCACCGGCAGCCCGAGCGCGTGGCCGAGCGCGGCGGCGGTCACCAGGCCGACCCGCAGGCCGGTGTACGGGCCCGGGCCGACGCCGACGGCGATGCCGGTGAGCTGGTGCTTGTCCACCCCGGCAGCCCGCAGGACCTGGTCGATCGCGGGCAGCAGCAGTTCACCGTGGCGTCGGGCGTCGACCTGGTGGGTCTCGGCGAGGACGGCCGTGCCGTCGTGGACGGCGGCGGTGACGGCGGGGGTAGCGGTGTCGAACGCGAGCAGCAGCACGGGTCAAGGTTAGACCGACGTTGAGCCGACCAGACGATCGAGCTGGTGTCCCCATCCGGAACACACGTGCTGGGCGCTGCCGACCGGCCGGGGGGACCTGGCACGATTAGGGCGGTACGTACAGAGGACGGCGGCGGGAGCGGCACGTGGCGAAGATGGGTCCTGGAGTGGTGGTCACGGGGTTGACCCTGGGGGCCCTGGCGGTGGTGAGCCTGCTGGCCTTCCAGGCCAACGGCGCGCAGGACCGCGCGGGCGGTGCCCGCCCCACCGCCGCGGTGACATCGACCGGGCCGGCCGCCTCGGCGACGCCGAGCGCCTCGCCCACCCCGACCGCCCCGGCCCTGCCGGCCAGCTCGGGCAGCGGCACGCGGGTCGTCTACTCGGTGGGCAGCCACTACGTCTGGCTGGTCGACCCGAAGAAGAACCCGCAGGTCGCGGCCACGTTCCTGGTCACCCCGGGCACGGTCGAGCCGACCCCGGGCAGCTACTCGGTGTACAGCCGCACCCCGATCGGCACCGGTACCGACGGCCGGCAGATCGAGCACGTGGTGCGCTTCTCGCAGCACAACGGCGTGGTGTTCGGCTTCAGCTCGGCGGTGGACGGCGCGACGCCGACCGCCGACCCGAAGGCCAAGACCGGCGGTATCCGCAGCGGCCGCGCCGACGGGCAGCTGCTCTGGGACTTCGCGCCGAACGGCACCAAGGTGGTCGTGGTCGCCTGAGCCGGGCGTCAGGCAGCCCGGGGTGTCTCCGCCTCGGGCTGCTCGGCCTGCCGCGGCTGCGGTTCGGGCGGGGTGGACACCGCCTCGGCGGCTGCGCAGGCGGCCAGCAGCGCCCGCATCGGCGCTCCCGGAACGCGGCGGGCGGACTCTCCGGTCCCGGTGCCGCGCGGGGCGCGCTCCGGGGCGGGGGTGGGGCTCGACATGGCGCCTCCCTAGTTAGGCAGACCTAACCGCAGCACCCATCCCACCACGCCCGGCGCCCCGCCCGCAACACCATGCCGACAGGGTGTCGGCAAAACGGGGAACGGCCGGGGCCCGCCCGCGAACACCCCGCGGGCGGGGGTTCGAAGACCGGACCTTCAGGCGAGCTTCTCCAGCTCCACATCCGCCCAGCGCTCTCCGATACCGGTCAGCACCACCCGGCGCGGGTCGTGGTCCTCCCCGGCGGTGTCGCCGATCGCCCGCTCGATCCGCACCTCCAGCCGGTCCTCGGACAGCCGCTCGACCTTGCCCTCGCCCCACTCGACCACGATCACCGAGTCCGGCAGCGAGACGTCCAGGTCGAGGTCCTCCATCTCGTCCAGGTTCCCGCCCAGCCGGTACGCGTCCACGTGCACCAGGGCCGGGCCGCCGACCAGCGAGGGGTGCACCCGGGCGATCACGAAGGTCGGCGAGGTCACCGCCCCGCGGACCTGCAGCCCCTCCCCCAGGCCCCGGGTCAGCGTGGTCTTCCCCGCCCCCAGCTCGCCGGAGAGCAGCACCAGGTCACCCGGCCGCAGCAGCGCGGCCAGCTCCCGGCCGAGCCGGCCCATCCGTTCCGGAGTGAGGACGGTGAGAGTGGCGTGCGAGCCCATGCGCGTGTCTTGCCCTTCGGTCCGTAGCGGCGCGCCGACCACCGGCCGCCACCGCTACCGTGCCACATCGCCGCACCCCGACGCGGCGGGCCGGGGTCAGGCGGGGTCGGCGACCGGGTTCGGCTCCGGTTCCCGGGGCCGCTCGCTGGCGAGCTCCAGGACGGCCGCCGGCAGCGGCGCGGCACCGGCGAACCCGGCGGCCCGGCACAGCAGCCGCGCCAGCTCGTGGTCGACCAGCCCGGGGCGCTCCAGCAACACCAGGTGCCCGGCGTCCTCGACCAGCACCAGCTCGGCGCCGGGCAACCGTTCGGCCATCGCCTCGCTGTGGGTCGCGGGCGTCAGCAGGTCCTTCGTCCCGGCCAGCACCAGGGCCGGCAGGCCGCGCAGGGCGTTCAGCGCCTCGTACTTCTCGTGCGCGCCGAACACCGGGTAGAACTCGGCGACCACGTCGATCGGGGTGGCGTCCAGCAGTTGCTCGGCGAAGCGGACCACGCCGGGGTCGACGTCCTTTCCGCCGAAGGAGAACTTCCGGTAGAAGACGGCGGCCACGTCCGAACCGACCCGCCTGGTCGCCTCCACCAGCTCCACCTGACGGCCCAGCAGCCGTATCACGCCGGGCGCGACCTTCTTGAACAGCTTGGCGCCGACCTTCGGCAGGCCGAGGTTCACCTCGTCCCAGTCCCCCGCCAGCGTGCCGACCAGTGCGACCCCGGCGACGCGGTCGCGGAACAGCTCCGGGTGCAGGTCGGCCAGCGCCATCACCGCCATGCCGCCCATCGAATGGCCCACCAGCACCAGCGGCCCGGTCGGCGCGACGGCGTCCAGCACCGCCTTGAGGTCGCCGCCCAGCTGGTCGATGCCGGCCGGCTCGCCGGCCAGGTACGAGCGGGAGCGCTCGGAGCGGCCGTGGCTGCGCTGGTCCCAGAAGACCAGCCGCACGCCCTCGCGCAGCGCGGCGCGCTGGAAGTGCCAGCTGTCCTGGTTGAGGCAGTAGCCGTGGCAGAACACCACGGTCAGCGGCTCGGGGCTGTCACTCGCCCACTCGCCTCCGGGGAGGCCGTCCGGCTCGGCCCAGCCGGTGCCGTCCAGCTCCACGTACAGCTCGGTGCCGTCCGGCGCGGCCACCGTGAGCGGGCGCCCGCGCAGCGAGCCGTACGGGGCGGCCGCGTCCAGCTCGGCGCGCGCCCGGTGGCGCATCGCCCGGCCGACCGTCAGCCGCTCGATCGCCACGCCCGCGGCCGCGCCGGCCGCCAGCACGCCGACGGAGATCCCGATCACACCGGCCCGGCTCACCCCGGTGGCCGCGCCGGCCGCCTTGGCCACCGCGGAGACCGGGGTGCGCTCGGCCGGCGTGTCGGTCATGCCGACAGGCCCTCGGCGTGGCTGCCGCCCAGGTAGCGGCGGGGCACCCGGGCGCCGATCCGGGTGATGATCTCGTACGAGATGGAGCCGCAGGCGCGGGCCCAGTCCTCGGCGGTCGGCTCGCCGTGCTCGCCGCTGCCGAACAGCAGCACCTCGTCGCCGATCCCGGGGGTGTCGCCGCCCAGGTCCACCACGAACTGGTCCATCGCGATCCGGCCGGCCACCGTGCGCCACTTGCCGCCGATCTGCACCGGACCGGCGCCACTGGCGTGGCGCGGGATGCCGTCGCCGTAGCCGACCGGGACCAGCCCCAGGGTGGTCGGGCCGGGCGTCACGTAGTGGTGGCCGTAGCTGACCCCGTGCCCGCCGGGGACGTGCTTGACCAGCGCCAGCCGGGCGGTCAGCGCCATCACCGGGCGCAGCCCGAAGTCCGCCGGGGAGCCCACCTCGGGCACCGGCGACAGCCCGTACGCGGCCAGGCCGGTGCGGACCAGGTCGAAGTGCGACTGCGGCAGCAGCAGGGTGGCCGGGGAGTTCGCCAGGTGCCGCACCTCGGGGCGCAGCCCGGCCGCCTCGGCGTGCGCCAGCGCGGCGCGGTAGGAGTCCAGCTGGGCCTGGATCGACGGGTGGCCGGGCTCGTCGGCGGCGGCGAAGTGCGACCAGATGCCGACGACCTTCAGCAGTCCCTCGGCCTCGGCGCGCCGGGCGTTCGCCACCAGCTGCGGCCAGTCGTGCGGCTGGCAGCCGTTGCGGCCCAGTCCGGTGTCGGCCTTCAGGTGGACCCGCGCCGGGATGCCGGTCTCCCGGACGGCCGACAGCAGCTCGTCCAGCGCCCACTGGCCGCTGACCGAGATGTCCAGGTCCGCCCGCAGCGCCTCGCGCCACGGCCCGCCGGGCGTCCACAGCCAGCACAGGATGCGGGCGTGCTCCGGGCGGATGCCACCGGCCCGCAGCGCCAGCGCCTCGTCGGGCGTCGCGCAGCCGAGCCAGCCGACGCCGTTCGCGACCGCCTCCCGGGCGCACTCGAGCGCGCCGTGGCCGTAGGCGTCCGCCTTGACCGCGAGCATCACGGCAGAGCCGCCGACGCGCTCGCGCAGCGCGGCGAGGTTGCCGCGCAGGGCGGCGAGATCGATGGTCGCCTCGGCCCGTACGCCGTCGGTGAGGGTGGCGGTGCCGGTCGTGTTCGCAGTTGTCATCAGGGTCAGTCTCCCAGACGTCCCGGAGTCCTCGCCGAACGGCCCATCGGCGCGGCGGTCGGCACCGGGGCACCGGGCACCCCGTCGACCTGCGGCGGACGGCTCGTCCGCCCTGTCTGGGACGCCTGGAACGGATGGTCCGGTTCCGCCGGGGCCTACCCCTGACGCACCGCCCGCCAGACCGTCGGGAGCGCCTGGGCGACGCCCGTCGCGGTCACCGGCGCCCCCGGGGCACCCGCCGCCTCCCGGCCCGCCAGGCCGTGCAGATAGGCGGCCACCGAGGCGGCGTCCAGCGGCGACAGGCCCGAGGCGAGCAGCGAACCGGCCAGACCGGCCAGCACGTCCCCGCTGCCCGCGGTGGCCAGCCAGGAGGTACCGGTGGGGTTCACCCGGACGGCCCCGCCCGGATCGGCCACCACGGTGGTGGAGCCCTTCAGCAGCACGGTGGCCCGGTAGGCGGCCGCCAGCCGCCGGGCGGTGGCCAGCCGGGTGGCGGCCAGGTCCCCGGCGGCGGGCGGCGCGGCGCCCTCGACGCCCGCGAGCAGCCGGGCGGCCTCGCCGGTGTGCGGGGTGAGCAGGGTCGGCGCGGTCCGGCCGGCCAGCGCCTCGGGGCCGAGCCGGCCCAGCTCGGTCAGCCCGTCCGCGTCCACCAGCACCGGGACGTCACCCGCCAGCGCCTCGGCCAGCGCCTGCCGCGCCCCCTCGCCGCCGCCCGGCCCGACCACCCAGGCCTGCACCCGCCCGGCCCCGGCCGGTCCGCCCTCGGTGACCAGCGTCTCCGGGAAACGCCGGACCACCTCCTCGGCCGCCGTGCCGACGTACCGGACGGCGCCCGCGCCGCCCCGCAGCGCCCCGGCGACCGCCAGCAGCGCCGCCCCCGGGTACGTCGCCGAGCCGGCCGCCACCCCGACCACGCCGCGCCGGTACTTGTCGCTCTCCGCGCCCGGCAGCGGCAGCAGCGCCGCCACGTCCGCGTGCTGCAGGGCCGTCACGTCCGGCTCCGGCAGCTCCAGCCCGATGTCCACCAGTTGCACCACGCCCGCGTACGAGGCCCCCGGGTCGATCAGCAGCCCGGGCTTGTACGCGCCGAAGCAGACCGTGACGTCCGCGCGCAGCGCCGCCCCCGGCACCTCGCCGGTGTCCGCCTCGACCCCGCTGGGCAGGTCCACCGCCACCACCGTGCCGCGTCGTTCGGCCCGCGCGTACGGCTCCGCCTCGGGGCGCAGCCCGCCGCGGCCGCCGATGCCGACGATCCCGTCCAGCACCAGGTCCGCGCGCGAGAAGTCGGCCAGGCCGACTTCCCGCTCCGCCGTCACCCGTCCGCCGTCAGCGCGCAGCGCGGCCAGCCCGCCCCCGTGGGCCTTCTGCGGCGCGAGCAGCACCGCCGTCACCCGCGCCCCACGCCGGGCCAGCGCGGCCCCCGCGTACAGGGCGTCACCCCCGTTGTCCCCGCTGCCCGCCAGCACCACCACCCGGCTGCCGTACACCCGCCCGCGACGCCGCGTCAGCAGCCGCGCGCAGGTCGCCGCCAGCCCGGCCGCCGCCCGCTGCATCAACGTCCCCTCCGGCAACCGCGCCATCAGCGCGGCCTCGGCGGCCCGGACGACTTCCACCCGATGGGCGTGACGCATGGCAGGACTCCTTCGGCGGTCGGCTACCGCCGACGCTATCCCGCACCGAACACAACGGCGCCCCTGTGGCAGGACGCAGCCGCCGCAGGGACGCCGTGAGAGGCCGAGCGGCTACTCGACGGTGACCGACTTCGCCAGGTTGCGCGGCTGGTCGACCTCGTGGCCCTTGGCCGTGGCCAGCTCGCAGGCGAAGACCTGGAGCGGGACGGTGGAGACCAGCGGCTGCAGCAGGGTCGGGGTCACCGGGATGCGGATCAGGTGGTCCGCGTACGGGACGACCGCCTCGTCGCCCTCCTCGGCGATCACGATGGTGCGGGCGCCGCGGGCCCGGATCTCCTGGATGTTGGAGACGATCTTGTCGTGCAGGATCGAGCGCCCGCGCGGCGAGGGCACGACCACCACGACCGGCAGCCCCTCCTCGATCAGCGCGATCGGCCCGTGCTTGAGCTCGCCCGCCGCGAAGCCCTCGGCGTGCATGTAGGCGAGCTCCTTGAGCTTGAGCGCGCCCTCCAGGGCCACCGGGAAGCCGACGTGGCGGCCGAGGAACAGCACCGAGCGGGCGTCGGCCAGCGAGCGGGCCAGCTCGCGCACCGGCTCCATGGTCTCCAGGACCTGCTCGACCTGCTTCGGCGCGTCGCCGAGCTCCTTGATGACGGCGAAGATCTCGTCGCCCCACTTGGTGCCGCGCACCTGGCCCAGGTACAGGGCGACCAGGTAGCAGGCGACCAGCTGGGTCAGGAACGCCTTGGTGGACGCGACCGCGACCTCCGGGCCGGCGTGGGTGTACAGCACCGCGTCCGACTCGCGCGGGATGGTGGAGCCGTTGGTGTTGCAGATCGCCAGCACCTTGGCACCCTGCTCCCGGGCGTGCCGCAGGGCCATCAGGGTGTCCATGGTCTCGCCGGACTGCGAGATGGCGATGACCAGCGTGCCCGGGCCCATGATCGGGTCGCGGTAGCGGAACTCCGAGGCGACCTCGACCTCGCAGGGGATGCGGGTCCAGTGCTCGATCGCGTACTTGGCGATCATGCCCGCGTGGAACGCGGTGCCGCAGGCGACGATGACGACCTTGTCCACCGAGCGCAGGTCCGCGTCGGAGATGCGCAGCTCGTCCAGGGTCAGCCGGCCGTCGGTGCCGATGCGGCCCAGCAGGGTGTCCGCGACGGCCTTCGGCTGCTCGGCGATCTCCTTGAGCATGAAGTAGTCGTAGCCGCCCTTCTCGGCGGCGGAGGCGTCCCAGTCGACGTGGTACTCGCGCACCTCGGCCGGGGTGCCGTCGAAGTTGGTCACCGTCACGCCCTCGTGACGCAGCTCGACGACCTGGTCCTGGCCCAGCTCGATCGCCTCACGGGTGTGCGCGATGAACGCGGCGACGTCCGAGGCGAGGAAGTTCTCGCCCTCACCGCGGCCCACCACCAGCGGCGAGTTGCGGCGGGCGCCGACCACCACGCCGGGCGCGTCCGCGTGCACGGCGACCAGGGTGAAGGCGCCGTCCAGACGGCGGCAGACCACGCGCATGGCCTCGGCGAGGTCGCCCTCGTACGCCTCGCCCAGCAGGTGGGCGACGACCTCGGTGTCGGTCTCGGACCGGAGGGTGTGGCCGCGCTCGGCGATCTCGGCGCGCAGCTGGGCGAAGTTCTCGATGATGCCGTTGTGGACCACGGCCACCCGGCAGTCGTCGTCCAGGTGGGGGTGGGCATTGGCGTCCGTCGGGCCACCGTGGGTGGCCCAGCGGGTGTGGCCGATGCCGGTGGTGCCGCCGGGCAGAGGGGACTCGGCGAGCGACTTCTCCAGGTTGCCGAGCTTTCCGGCACGCTTGTCCGTGACGAGACTCCACTGCCCCTCGGAGTCCTGCGTCTGCACCGCGACACCGGCCGAGTCGTAGCCCCGGTACTCCAGCCGCCGCAGACCGGCGATTACTACGTCGAGGGCGGACTGCGCGCCCACGTATCCAACAATTCCGCACATGCGTGCCAGCATAAGGGCGGTTCTGTGGCCGTATTCCCGCCTCGGGCCAACGCTGCGTGACCGACACCACAGCCACCGTGAACACTGCTACGGCTCACAATGGAGCATGTGCTGACCGAACTCTGTACGCGGGGCGCCGCCACGCCCGGCCCGTCGCCGTCCCCTTACGTGGACCTCAGCCGGGCCGAGTGGAGCGCGCTGCGCGAGCGTACGCCGCTGCCGCTGACCGCCGAGGAGGTGGAGCAGCTACGCGGCCTCGGCACGGCCCTCGACCTGGACGAGGTCCGCGACGTCTACCTGCCGCTGTCTCGGCTGCTGAACCTGTACATCCACGCCACGCACGAGCTGCGCGGCGCGCTGGGCACCTTCCTGGACACCCCGGACACCGAGCGCACCCGCACCCCGTTCATCATCGGCGTGGCCGGCTCGGTCGCGGTGGGCAAGTCCACCACCGCCCGCCTGCTGCAGGCCCTGCTGGCCCGCTGGCCCGAGCACCCCCGGGTCGAACTGGTCACCACCGACGGCTTCCTGCTGCCCAACGCCGAGCTGCGCCGCCGCGGCCTGATGGCCCGTAAGGGCTTCCCGGAGTCGTACGACCGCCGGGCCCTGATGCGCTTCGTCGCGGACGTCAAGGCGGGCAAGGAGCGGGTCACCGCGCCGGTGTACTCGCACCTGGTGTACGACATCGTGCCGGACCAGCGGCTGACCGTGGAGCGCCCGGACATCCTGATCGTCGAGGGCCTGAACGTGCTCCAGCCGGCCCTGCCCGGCACCGACGGCCGAACCCGCCTCGCGGTGGCCGACTACTTCGACTTCTCGATCTACGTCGACGCCCGTACCGACGACATCGAGCACTGGTACCTGGACCGCTTCCGCAAGCTGCGGCAGACCGCCTTCCAGGACCCGAACTCCTACTTCCGCCGCTTCACCGAGGTGCCGGAGGAGGAGGCGATGGAGTACGGCCGCCAGGTCTGGCGCACCATCAACAAGCCCAACCTGCTGGAGAACGTGCTGCCCACCCGCGGCCGGGCCACCCTGATCCTGCAGAAGGGCCAGGACCACAAGGTCCGCCGGGCGCTGCTGCGCAAGCTCTGACACCCTCCGGAAACGACTCCAGGCCCCCACTGGTCCAGTGGGGGCCTTCGCCGTACCGGGGGCTCAGCCCAGGTGGGTGCGCACCGCCTCGGCCAGCCGCTGCGCGACCGCCTCGGCCTGCGCCGGGTCGGCGGCCTCGACCATGACCCGGACCAGCGGCTCGGTGCCGGACGGACGCAGCAGCACCCGGCCGGTGGAGCCCAGCTCGGCCTCGGCCGCGGCGACCGCCCCGGTCAGCTCGACGCTGGTCCTCACCCGGCTCTTGTCGACGCCCTTGACGTTGATCAGCACCTGCGGCAGACGGGTCATCACGGCGGCCAGGTCGGCCAGCGGCTGCTTGGTGGCGGCCAGTCGGGCGCCCAGCATCAGGCCGGTCAGGGTGCCGTCACCGGTGGTGGCGTGGTCCAGCAGGATGACGTGGCCGGACTGCTCGCCGCCCAGCGCGAAGCCGTGCTCCTTCATCGCCTCCAGCACGTAGCGGTCGCCGACCGCGGTCTCCACCAGGTCGATGCCCTCGCGCTCCATCGCCAGCTTGAAGCCGAGGTTGGACATCACGGTGGCCACCGCGGTGTTGCGGCGCAGGGTGCCGGCCTCCTTCATGGCGACGGCGAGGATGGCGATGATCTGGTCGCCGTCCACCTCGTTGCCCTCGGCGTCGGCGGCCAGGCAGCGGTCGGCGTCGCCGTCCAGGGCGATACCGAGGTCGGCCCGGTGCTCCTTCATGGCGACGCGCAGCCGGTCCAGGTGGGTGGAGCCGACACCGTCGTTGATGTTGAGGCCGGTGGGCTCGGCCCCCAGGGTGTGGACGACCTCGGCGCCGGCCCGGGCGAAGGCCTCGGGGGCGACGTACGCGGCCGCGCCGTGGGCGCCGTCGATGACGACCTTGATGCCGTCCAGGCGGTTGGGCAGCACGCCGATCAGGTGGGCGACGTACTTGTCGAAGCCCTCGGTGTACTCGCGCACCCGGCCGACGGCCGCGCCGGTGGGACGGTTCCAGTCCTCGCCGCCGACCGTGTGCTTGCGGTAGTGCGCCTCGATCGCGTCCTCGATCCGGTCGTCCAGCTTGTGGCCGCCGCGGGCGAGGAACTTGATGCCGTTGTCCGGCATGGCGTTGTGGCTGGCGGACAGCATCACGCCGAAGTCGGCGCCGAGCGCGCCGGTGAGGTAGGCCACGGCCGGGGTGGGCAGGACACCGACCCGCAGGACGTCGACGCCGGAGCTCGCCAGACCGGCGATGACGGCGGCCTCCAGGAACTCGCCCGAGGCACGCGGGTCACGGCCGACGACCGCGACCGGCCGGTGACCGTCGAAGGCGCCGGCCTCGCCGAGCACATGCGCGGCCGCGACCGACAGGCCGAGCGCCAGCTCCGCCGTCAGGCCCTCGTTCGCCACCCCGCGTACGCCGTCAGTACCGAAGAGTCGTCCCACTGTCCCGTCCTCCATCACCATGCTCGGAACCCACCGATGATCCCGGCCGCCGCACGTTAGCCGGGGAACACGTCGCCCCGGAGTACGCGAGGTACTCCGGGGCGACGGTTTGCGCAACCAGGGGGTGCGCCGCCAGGGCGGACCGCACCCCCGGGGCGCGATTAGCGCTTGCTGTACTGCGGCGCCTTGCGGGCCTTCTTCAGACCGGCCTTCTTGCGCTCGACGGCGCGGGCGTCACGGGTCAGGAAGCCGGCCTTCTTGAGGGCGCCGCGGTTGTTGTCCACGTCGGCCTCGTTCAGGGCACGGGCGACGCCGAGGCGCAGCGCGTAGGCCTGACCAGAGACGCCGCCACCGCTGATGCGGGCGACGATGTCGTAACGGCCGTCCAGCTCGAGGAGCTTGAAGGGCTCGTTCACGGTCTGCTGGTGCACCTTGTTGGGGAAGTAGTCCTCAAGGGTGCGACCGTTGATCTTCCACTGGCCGGTGCCGGGGACGATGCGCACGCGGGCGATCGCCTCCTTGCGACGGCCGAGGCCGGCGCCGGGGACGGCCTCGCCGAAGCGGCCGGCCAGGGACTCGGAGGTGTAGGTCTCCTCGGAGGTGTACTCGCCCTCGACGACGGTCTCGTCGAAGTCGACCTCAAGGGTTTCAGTGGTCTCGGCCACGATGTTCCTCAGCTCTTTTCAGTGATGGGGGGCTTGGTGGCCGGAATTACTGCGCGACCTGGGTGATCTCGAACGGCACCGGCTGCTGGGCAGCGTGGGGGTGCTGGTCGCCCGAGTAGACCTTCAGCTTCGAGAGCATCTGACGGCCCAGGCTGTTCTTGGGGATCATGCCCTTGATGGCCTTCTCGACGGCCTTCTCCGGGTTCTTGTCCAGGAGGTCGTCGTAGCGCACCGAGCGCAGACCGCCCGGGAAGCCCGAGTGGCGGTAGGCCAGCTTCTGGGTCTTCTTGTTACCGGACAGGTGCACCTTGTCGGCGTTGATGATGATGACGAAGTCACCAGTGTCAACGTGCGGCGCGTAGATCGCCTTGTGCTTGCCCCGGAGGAGGTTGGCGGCCTGGGAAGCCAGGCGGCCGAGCACGACGTCGGTCGCGTCGATGACGTGCCACTGACGCTGGACGTCGCCGGGCTTGGGGCTGTACGTACGCACGGTCGTAGCCTTCGCTTTTCAGTGAGTGAGTCCTGACAGGAGCACCCGGACGGAAGAGCAGCCTGGCCAACCTTGGACGCAATTCAAGGTGGACCGCTGGTCGTCGACCTGATGTCTCCGGCGTACCGACCTCTCACGTGAGATAGAGCGAGCCAATACGCACATCAAGCGTCCAGGTTACCGGGCGGGCGGGGAGGGGTCAAAAATCGCCTCATCCACCGGCCGAAGGCCCCTCCCCCAACCGCTCAGCGTTCGCGCTCCACCCGGGTGACGTCCCACACCGGTTCGGGTGACTCGTACACCCGCCCGTCCGCGCCGAACACCAGGAAGCGGTCGAAGGTCTTGGCGAACCAACGGTCGTGGGTGACGCACAGCACCGTGCCGTCGAAGGCCTCCAGCCCGGCCTGCAGCGCCTCGGCGCTCTCCAGGTCCAGGTTGTCGGTCGGCTCGTCGAGCAACAGGGCCGTCACGCCGGAGAGTTCGAGCTTGAGGATCATCAGTCGGGCCTGCTGACCACCGGACAGCGACTCGAACTTCTGCTCCTCCTGGCGGTCCAGCTCGTACCGGCGCAGCGCGCCCATCGCGGCGCCGCGGCTGAGCGCGTGCTCCTCCTCGATGATCGAGCGGACAGTCCGGCCGAACAGCTCCGGATGGGCGTGGGTCTGCCGGAAATGGCCGGGCACCACCCGGGCGCCGAGCTTCCAGTCACCCGTGTGCGCCACGGTCCCGTCACCGGCCAGCAGCCGCAGGAAGTGCGACTTGCCGGAGCCGTTGGAGCCGAGCACCGCGACCCGCTCGCCGTAGAAGACCTCCAGGTCGAAGGGCTTCATCAGACCGGTGAGCTCCAGCCGCTCCATGGTGAAGGCGCGCACGCCGGTGCGCCCGCCCTTGAGCCGCATGGTGATGCTCTGCTCGCGCGGCGGCGCCTCCGGCGGGCCGGCGTCCTCGAACTTCTTCAGCCTGGTCTGGGCGGCGGCGTAGCGGGAGGCCATCTCGTGGCTGACGGCGGCGGCCTGACGCAGGGTGACGACCAGCTTCTTGAGCTTGGCGTGCTCCTCGTCCCAGCGGCGGCGCAGCTCCTCGAAGCGCTCGAAGCGGGCCTTGCGGGCCTCGTGGAAGGTGTCGAAGCCGCCGCCGTGCACCCAGACACTGCTGCCGGCCGCGCCGGACTCGACGCTGATGATCTTGTCGGCGGTACGGGAGAGCAGTTCGCGGTCGTGCGAGATGAACAGGACGGTCTTCGAGGTGGCCTTGATGGCCTCCTCCAGCCAGCGCTTGGCCGGTACGTCCAGGTAGTTGTCGGGCTCGTCGAGCAGCAGCACCTCGTCCGGGCCGCGCAACAGCGCCTCCAGCACCAGCCGCTTCTGCTCACCGCCGGAGAGGGTGTTCAGGCCGCGCCACTGGGACTTGTCGAAGGGCATGCCGAGGGCCGCCATGGTGCAGACGTCCCAGTCGGTCTCGTAGTCGTAGCCGCCGACGTCCGCCCAGTCGGAGAGCGCCTGGGCGTAGGCCATCTGCGTCTTCTCGTCGTCCTGGGCGATCATCGCCAGCTCCGCGGTGTCCACCGCGCGGGCGGCCTTGGCGATCCGCTCGGGGGCGACCGACACCAGCAGGTCGCGCACCGAGGCGTCGGCCGGCAGCGCGCCCGGGGCGGACCGCTCGTCCTCGCGGCCGGTGGTGCCGACGAACTGGCGCATCACGCCGAGCCCGCCGCTGATCGTCACGGTGCCGCCGTGCGGCTGGACGTCCCCCGCGATCATGCGCAGCAGCGTCGTCTTGCCGGCGCCGTTGGCCCCGACCAGGGCGACCGCGGCGCCCTCGCCGACCCGGAAGGACGCGTCGTCGAACAGCACCCGCCCGTCCGGCAGGTAGTACTCCAGGTGCGAAATCTCGACGTGTCCCATGGGAGCGATTGTCCCAAGCGGACGCCCCCGGCCAAAACGGATTACCCGGCGGCGGACTGCCCGGGCAGGGTCCGCATCCGCCTGGCCTGGCGGTTGCGCTCGGCGAGCTGGTCGTCCGGCGGGTAGCCGACCTCCTCAAGGGTGAGCCCGTACGGCCGGATCACGTTGACGGCCGAGTTGCGCACTCCGCCGGCCAGCACCTCGCCGGGG
This sequence comes from Kitasatospora sp. NPDC018058, assembly GCF_044327205.1. Lineage (NCBI taxonomy): Bacteria > Bacillati > Actinomycetota > Actinomycetes > Kitasatosporales > Streptomycetaceae > Kitasatospora > Kitasatospora sp. NPDC018058. The sequence continues at coordinate 166,914 of NZ_JBIRFA010000011.1, forward strand.
AACTCCACCGGCCGGTGCCCGTCGCCGACCAGCAGCATCGCGCCGACCAGCGCCCGGACCATGTTGTGGCAGAAGGCGTCGGCCCGGACGGTGGCGACCGCCAGCGAGCCCTCCTGGGCGGCGTAGGTGTCCACCGGGACGCGGTCCCAGTGCAGCTCCAGCAGGGTGCGGATGGTGGTGGCGCCCTCGCGCTTCTTGCAGTACGCGGCGAAGTCGTGCTCGCCGAGCAGCAGCTTCGCGGCCGCGTTCATCTTCTCCAGGTCCAGCGGCCGGTCGTGCCAGAGCACGTGCCCGCGCAGCAGCGGGTCCACCCCGCCGGGGTGGTCGGCGACCCGGTACGCGTACCGGCGCCAGATCGCCGAGAAGCGCGCGTCGAACCCGGCCGGCGCCTCGCCGACCCGGTAGATCCGGACGTCCCCGGGCAGCCGCCCGGCGAGCCGGCGCAGCAGCTTCTCCCGGTGCGCCTCCCACAGCTCGGCCGGCAGGTCGACGTGGGCGACCTGGCCGCGGGCGTGCACCCCGGCATCGGTGCGGCCGGCCACGGTGAGCGGGAAGAGCTCCTGACTGCGGGTGACGATCTGCAGCGCGCTCTCGATCTCCTCCTGCACCGTCCGGCGGCCGCCCTTCTGGCGGGCCCAGCCGGAGAACTCGGCGCCGTGGTAGGCGAGGTCGAGCCGCACCCGGACGTACCCGTCGGCCGGGCCGTCCTTCACCGGCGGCTGCTCGGCGCAATCAGTGACCACTGCTTCTCTTCTCCCAGGGACCTCGAAGACAAGGAACGGGCCCGCTCCCCCATCGCTGGGAAAGCGGGCCCGCGGCACACCTAGAGGTGTCAGGCCTGCTCGGCGGCCTCGGCCTCGTCGGCCTTGGTCTCGACGGCGGCGGCCTCATCGGCCTCCTTGACGGCGCGCTTGGTGGCGGCCTCGGCCTCGCCGACGGCGGTCTGCGCGACGGTCAGCGCCTCGACCAGCTCGATCACGGCCATCGGGGCGTTGTCGCCACGACGGGGACCGATCTTGGTGATGCGGGTGTAGCCACCCGGGCGGTTCTCGTAGCGCGGCGCGATCTCGGTGAAGAGGGTGTGCAGCACGGCGATGTCGGTGATCGTCTTGCGCACCAGGCGACGGTTGTGGATGTCGCCCTTCTTCGCCTTGGTGATCAGCTTCTCCGCCAGCGGGCGCATCCGACGGGCCTTGGCCTCGGTCGTGGTGATGCGGCCGTACTGGAACAGCTCCCGGCACAGACCGGCGAGCAGCAGCGGCTCGTGGTGCGGGCCGCCGCCGAGGCGGGCACCCTTGGTGGGACGCGGCATGGAATTACTCCTCGAATCTCCGACTGCGGCCGTACCAGGTACCGCAGCGGGCGTACGGGCACTGTGCCCGTACGGCTTTCATGACGACGGGGGCGGCTCCGTGGAACCGCCCCCGCGGCCAAATCTCTTAGTACTGCTCGGTCTCGGCGAAGTGCGAGTCGTCGAGGTCGTCGGCGCCGAAGGCGTCGGCGGCAGCGGTCGGGTCGAACCCGGGCGGGCTGTCCTTGAGGGCCAGGCCCATGCCGGCCAGCTTCGCCTTGACCTCGTCGATCGACTTCGCGCCGAAGTTGCGGATGTCGAGCAGGTCGGCCTCGGAGCGGGCGACGAGCTCACCCACGGTGTGGATGCCCTCGCGCTTGAGGCAGTTGTAGGAGCGGACGGTGAGCTCCAGCTCCTCGATCGGCAGCGCCAGGTCGGCGGCCAGGGCGGCGTCCGTCGGGGACGGGCCCATGTCGATGCCCTCGGCGTCGATGTTCAGCTCGCGGGCGAGGCCGAACAGCTCCACCAGGGTCTTGCCGGCCGAGGCCATGGCGTCGCGCGGACGCATGGCGGGCTTGGTCTCGACGTCGACGATCAGCTTGTCGAAGTCGGTCCGCTGCTCGACACGGGTGGCCTCGACCTTGTAGGTGACCTTCAGCACCGGGCTGTAGATCGAGTCGACCGGGATGCGGCCGATCTCCTGGCCGGAGGCCTTGTTCTGGACGGCGGAGACGTAGCCGCGACCGCGCTCGACGGTCAGCTCCATCTCCAGCTTGCCCTTGCCGTTCAGCGTGGCGAGGACCAGCTCGGGGTTGTGCACCTCGACACCCGCCGGCGGGGCGATGTCAGCGGCGGTGACGACACCCGGGCCCTGCTTGCGCAGGTACATCACGACCGGCTCGTCGTGCTCCGAGGAGACGACCAGCTGCTTGATGTTGAGGATGAGGTCTGTCACGTCCTCCTTGACGCCCGGCACGGTGGTGAACTCGTGCAGGACGCCGTCGATGCGGATGCTGGTGACAGCGGCACCCGGGATCGACGACAGGAGCGTGCGGCGCAGGGAGTTGCCGAGGGTGTAGCCGAAGCCCGGCTCCAGCGGCTCGATCACGAACCGCGAGCGGAACTCGTCGACGACCTCTTCGGTCAGCGAGGGACGCTGAGCGATAAGCATGGGGTTTCGATCCTCCAGTCTTCGGCGCCCACTATTTGACGCCGAACGAATGGCCATGAGGCGGTGGCCTCATGCCAAGCGTACGGGCTCCTGCACGCTGTGTTGAATCAACTGTGCAGGAGCCCGTACGAGGTTTACAGCAGAACCCAGTGTGCCCGGGTCGCCCCCGAAGGGACGATCGGGTCAGACGCGGCGGCGCTTCGGCGGACGGCAGCCGTTGTGCGGGGTGGGGGTGACGTCCTGGATCGAGCCGACCTCCAGGCCGGTGGCCTGGAGCGAACGGATCGCGGTCTCGCGGCCGGAGCCCGGACCCTTCACGAAGACGTCAACCTTGCGCATGCCGTGCTCCTGCGCGCGACGGGCAGCGGCCTCGGCGGCCATCTGCGCGGCGAACGGGGTGGACTTGCGCGAGCCCTTGAAGCCGACGTGGCCGGCGGAGGCCCAGGAGATCACGTTGCCCGCGGGGTCGGTGATCGAAACGATGGTGTTGTTGAACGTGCTCTTGATGTGCGCGTGGCCGTGAGCGACGTTCTTCTTTTCCTTGCGGCGGATCTTCTTCGCGCCGGCAGCCTGACGACCCTTGGGGGGCATAAGTCTGTTCTCCTACTGAGGTGGTCGGTCCGCTGACCCGCGGGCCGGAGGGATGTCCGGTTACGGGACGGACTACTTCTTGCCCGGCTTCTTCTTACCGGCGATCGCGCGACGCGGGCCCTTGCGGGTACGCGCGTTGGTGTGGGTGCGCTGGCCGCGGACCGGCAGGCCACGGCGGTGACGCAGACCCTCGTAGCAGCCGATCTCGACCTTGCGGCGGATGTCGGCGGCCACCTCGCGGCGGAGGTCACCCTCGACCGTGAAGTTGGCGTCGATGTACTGGCTCAGCTTGACCAGGTCGTCCTCGGTGATGTCGCGAACGCGGACATCCGGGTTGACACCGGTCTCGGCGAGGGTCTGCTGGGCGCGGGTACGGCCGATGCCGTACACGTAGGTGAGGGCGATCTCGATCCGCTTCTCACGGGGGAGATCAACGCCGGCGAGGCGTGCCATTCAAGGCTCCTGTGGTTCTTCAGAGGTCTTGCGTGCTACCTACTCCGACACCTCACGGTGAGGGAGCCCCGGCCTCTGACCGGGGGCGGCAGTCCGTCCGTTCCGGGACAGATCGGGTAGCCCGCTTATGACGTTTTCGCGTCGCGCGAAGTACTACGAGAAATGCTGGGGAGAGATCAGCCCTGGCGCTGCTTGTGGCGCAGGTTGTCGCAGATCACCATGACCCGGCCGTGACGGCGGATCACCTTGCACTTGTCGCAGATCTTCTTGACGCTCGGCTTGACCTTCATGTTCAGGTTCTCCGGGTCTAGATCTGACGTTCTTACTTGTAGCGGTAGACGATCCGGCCGCGCGTGAGGTCGTAGGGGCTGAGCTCCACGACGACCCGGTCGTCCGGCAGGATGCGGATGTAGTGCATGCGCATCTTGCCACTGATGTGCGCGAGGACCTTGTGACCGTTCTGCAGCTCGACCTTGAACATCGCGTTCGGAAGAGACTCGATCACGGTGCCCTCGATCTCAATGGCGCCTTGCTTCTTAGCCATGAACTGCGAGATCCACCTTCCGGGACCGGCTACCGTATGCGGAACGCTCGTGCGAACCTGGGTTCACCCCACCCCCGAAGGGAAGAGGGCGTGCTGAAGCACGCTACGAGTGAGCCGACGGTCCATCCTACGCCAGCGCGTCCGATGGGCCAAAACCGGGACCCGGAAGGCGGTACACGTCACACCCGTACGTCAGACACCGGTGGAGGCGGCCAGCGGCTCCACGTGGGCGGTACAGGCCGAGCAGCGGCGGGCGGCCACGGGGATCTCGGTCAGGCACTCGGGGCAGGGGCGCTTCGGGGCCTTCGGCTTCTTCGGCAGGTAGCGCTCGGTGGCCTTGGTGATCGGCAGCACCACGCAGAAGTACAGCACCGCGGCGGTCATGACGAACGCGATCAGCACGTTCAGGAACTGGCCGTACGGGAACGTGACCCCGGCGACGGTCGCCTTGTACGAGCTGAAGTCGCCGGCCGCGCCGACCACCACACCGACCAGTGGGGTGAGGAAGGCGGACACGAAGCCGGTCACCACGGCGGTGAACGCGGCCCCAATGACCACACCGACCGCCATGTCGACGACGTTGCCGCGCATCATGAAGTCGCGGAATCCCTTGAGCACTTGCTCTCTCCTGCATCGATCGAAGGCCGGCCGAGCCGCATTCTGCCACTGCCGGCCATTAAAAAATAGGACAAAAGCCCCGGAGGTCCAAACCTCCAGGGCTCTGATCCCTCGTCAGGAGCGGCGGTCGGACGCCGCGGCGACTACGCCAGCGGGTCCGGAGCCGCGGTGATGCCCAGCTTGGCGAGTTCGGCCTTGCCGCCGTCGAAGGCGGTCAGCACCAGCGGGCCCTGCTCGGTGACGGCCACCGAGTGCTCCCAGTGCGAGGCCCAGGTGCCGTCGTTCGTGACGACCGTCCACTCGTCGTCCAGCACGGCGGTGTGCGGGGTGCCCAGCGAGACCATCGGCTCGATCGCCAGCACGGTGCCGGGGATCAGCTTCGGGCCCTTGCCGCGGCCGCGCTCGACGTAGTTCAGCACGTGCGGCTCCATGTGCATCGCGGTGCCGATGCCGTGGCCACCGTAGCCCTCGGTGATGCCCCACTTGCCCTTGGGCGGCAGCGGCTGGCGGCGGATGTAGCCCTCGATCGCCTTGGAGACGTCGACCAGGCGGTTGTTCTTCTTCATCTGGGCGATACCGGCCCACATCGAGCCCTCGGTCACCCGGCTCAGCATCTCGACCTCGGGGCGGACCTCGCCGACCGCGACGGTGATCGCCGAGTCGCCGTGCCAGCCGTCCAGGATGGCACCGCAGTCGATCGAGATGATGTCGCCCTCCTGCAGCACCCGCTCGCCCGGGATGCCGTGGACGACCTCGTTGTTCACCGAGGCGCAGATCACGCCGGGGAACCACAGGCCGCCGTGGTGGGCGCGGAAGTTCGAGGTGGCGCCGTGGTCGGTGATGACCTTGTCGGCGATGTCGTTGAGCTCCTGGGTGGTCACCCCAGGAGCGACCGCCTCGCGGCAGGCCTTGAGCGCCTCGGCGACGACCAGCCCGGCCGCTCGCATCTTCGCGATCTGCTCGGGGGTCTTGATCTCCACCATCAGGTCACGCCTTCCAAGTCCGGATTACCACTGCCTACCACCGTACGACGCCGAAACGGCCGGGCCGCCCGCTCCACGGGCGCCCCGGCCGTACACGCGTACTCCGCTGAGGGGACTCAGCCGTTCTGCTTCAGCGCCTCGATCGCGCGCTGGGTGACCTCGTCCACCTTGCCGAGGGCCGGGATGGTCACCAGGAGGTCCTGCTCCTTGTAGTAGCCGATGATCGGCTCGGTCTTGGAGTGGTACTCCTCCAGCCGGACCCGCACGGCCTCCTCGGTGTCGTCCGAGCGCTGGTAGAGGTCGCCGCCGCACTCGTCGCAGACGCCCTCGACCTTCGGCGGGTTGTAGACCACGTGGAAGACGTGGGTGTCGTGCTTGCGGCACAGACGACGGCCGGCGATCCGCTTGACGACCTCGTCCTCGGGGACCTCCAGGTCCAGCACACCGTCCAGCTTGATGCCCTGCTCGGCGAGGAACTCGTCCAGCGCCTCGGCCTGGCCCAGGTTGCGCGGGAAGCCGTCCAGCAGGAAGCCGTTCGCGGCGTCCTCCTGGAGCATCCGGTCCTTGGCCATCCCGATGGTCACCTCGTCCGGGACCAGACGGCCGCTGTCGATGTACGACTTCGCCTCGAGCCCCAGCGGGGTGCCCTGGCTGATGTTCGTACGGAACAGGTTGCCGGTGGAGATGTGGGGGATGGACAGGGTCGCGGCGAGCAAGTGCGCCTGAGTACCCTTCCCGGCCCCGGGAGGACCAACGAGGACGATACGCATCAGCGGAGGAACCCTTCGTAATTGCGCTGCTGGAGCTGGCTCTCGATCTGCTTCACAGTTTCGAGTCCGACGCCGACGACGATGAGAACGCTGGTGCCGCCGAACGGGAAGTTGGTCTGCTGTCCGAAGGCGACCAGGGCGATCATCGGGATCAACGCGATCAGGCCCAGGTAGAGCGAACCCGGCCACGTGATTCGGGTCAGCACGTAGTTCAGGTACTCGGCCGTCGGCCGGCCGGCCCGGATGCCCGGGATGAAGCCACCATACTTCTTCATATTGTCGGCAACTTCTTCGGGGTTGAAGGAGATGGCGACGTAGAAGAAGGCGAAGAAAACGATCAGCAGGAAGTAGGTGGCCATGTAGATCGGGTGGTCACCCTTGACGAAGTTCTGCTTGATCCACACCGCCCAGCCGGCCTGGCTGTTGGTCAGCTGGACGACCAGAGCGGGGATGTACAGCAGCGACGAGGCGAAGATGACCGGGATGACACCGGCCTGGTTCACCTTGAGCGGGATGTAGGTCGAGGTGCCGCCGAACGCCCGGCGGCCGATCATCCGCTTCGCGTACTGGACCGGGATCCGGCGCTGGGCCTGCTCGACGAAGATGACCAGCATCACAACGATGACGCCGACCGCGATCACGGACAGGAACTCGACCCAGCCGCCGCCGATGGTGCCGGACTGCTTGATCGCCCACATCGAGGTCGGGAACTGCGCCGCGATCGAGGTGAAGATCAGCAGCGACATGCCGTTGCCGATACCGCGGTCGGTGATCAGCTCGCCCAGCCACATGATGACGGTGGTGCCGGCGGTCATCGTGATGACCATGACGGCGATCCGGAACACCGAGGTGTCCGGCACGATCTGGTTGGCCAGCGGGCAACCCGAGAACAGCGCGCCGCTGGAGGCCGTCGCCACGATGCCGGTGCCCTGGAGCACGGCGAGCGCGATGGTCAGGTAGCGGGTGTACTGGGTGATCTTCGCCTGGCCGGCCTGTCCCTCCTTCTTGAGGCTCTCCAGTCGCGGGATCACGACGGTGAGGAGCTGGAGGATGATGCTCGCCGTGATGTACGGCATGATGCCGAGGGCGAAGATCGTCAGCTGGAGGAGCGCGCCACCGCTGAACAGGTTGACGAGCCCGAAGAGGCCGTTGTTCTTGGTCTCCTTCACACACTCGTGCACGGCCGTGAAGCTCACGCCCGGGATCGGAATGTGCGAGCCCAGCCGGAACAGCACCATGATGCCCAGCGTGAACAGCAGCTTCTTGCGCAGGTCGGGCGTCTGGAACGCCCGCGCGAACGCACTGAGCACGGTGCCTCCTGCGCCTCCCGCGCGTCGTCGGCGGGAGGGTCGGTCCTGAATGGGGAGTTTGCGGTTCGGGCTCCCGTACAGACGGCACAGGCGAGCCTACGCGCAGCCTACAAGGGAACTCCACGGACTCTAACAGTGCGCAGCCACTCGGAAGAAGCGCATACGGCCCCTCCCCCACTCACGGGGTACGGGATGCCCGGTTTTGCCACACAAAAGAACGAGGGCCCCCGCGAGTCGGAACGTCGAATACGGGAATGGCCCGAAAAGGCGCGAGCCCCGCACCTCCCGGAGGAAGTGCGGGGCTCGAAGCCGGGTGTCAGCGGGCTCAGACGAGCTCGGTGACCGTACCGCCGGCGGCCTTGATCTTCTCGGCGGCCGAGCCGGAGACGGCGTCGACCGTCACCTGCAGGGCGACCGAGATCTCGCCGGTGCCGAGCACCTTGACGAGGGAGTTCTTGCGAACCGCGCCCTTGGCGATCAGGTCCTCGACGGTGACCTCGCCACCCTGCGGGTAGAGCTCGGCCAGCTTGTCGAGGTTGACAACCTGGAACGTGATCTTGAACGGGTTCTTGAAGCCCTTCAGCTTCGGCAGACGCATGTGGAGCGGCATCTGGCCACCCTCGAAGCGCTGCGGAACCTGGTAGCGGGCCTTGGTGCCCTTGGTACCACGACCGGCGGTCTTACCCTTGGAGCCCTCACCACGACCCACGCGGATCTTGTCGGTCTTGGCACCCGGGGCGGGACGCAGGTTGTGGATCTTGATCGGGTTGTCGCCCATGATCAGTCCACCTCCTCAACCGTCACCAGGTGACGGACCGTGTGGGCCATCCCGCGGATCTCGGGACGGTCCTCCTTCACCACGACGTCGTGCATGCGCTTGAGGCCAAGCGAACGCAGGGTGTCACGGTGGTTCTGCTTGCTACCGATGTACGACTTGGTCTGCGTGATCTTCAGGCGAGCCATCAGGCGCTCACCCCTGCAGCACGCGCCCGCAGCAGAGCGGCGGGGGCCACGTCCTCCAGCGGCAGGCCACGACGGGCGGCGATCTCCTCGGGGCGCACGAGGCCCTTCAGAGCAGCCACGGTGGCGTGCACGATGTTGATCGCGTTGTCCGAGCCGAGCGACTTCGACAGGATGTCGTGAATGCCGGCGCACTCCAGGACGGCGCGCACCGGACCACCGGCGATAACACCGGTACCGGGGGCGGCGGGCTTCAGCAGCACGACGCCGGCGGCCTTCTCACCCTGGATCGGGTGCGGGATGGTGCCCTGGATACGGGGGACCTTGAAGAAGTTCTTCTTGGCCTCCTCAACACCCTTGGCGATGGCGGCCGGAACCTCCTTCGCCTTCCCGTAACCGACACCCACGGTGCCGTCACCGTCGCCCACCACGACCAGCGCGGTGAAGCTGAAACGACGACCACCCTTGACAACCTTGGCGACACGGTTGATCGCGACGACGCGCTCGACGTAAGCGGTCTTCTCGACGGCGGGGGCGTTACCCCGGTCGTCACGCTTACGGTCGCGCCGCTCGCCACCGCCGGTGCCACCGCCGGCGCCGCTACCGCGGCGCTGGGGTCCAGCCATTGGAATTACCTCTCTCGTTTACGTCCGCCGACAGAGTCGACGAGCGGCTTAGAAGTCGAGCCCGGCCTCGCGAGCCGCGTCCGCCAGGGCGGCGATGCGGCCGGCGTACCGGTTGCCCGCGCGGTCGAAGACGACCGACTCGATGCCGGCGGCCTTGGCGCGCTCGGCGACCAGGCTCCCGACCTTCTTGGCCAGCTCGGTCTTGTCGCCCTCGGCGCCCTTGATGGACACGTCGAGGGTGGACGCCGACGCCAGGGTGTGACCCTTGGCGTCGTCGATGACCTGGGCGACCATGTGACGGTTCGAGCGCGTCACGACGAGGCGCGGACGCACCTCGGTGCCGACGACGCGCTTGCGAACGCGGATCGCGCGGCGCTTGCGAGCGGCGCTCTTGTAGGCGTTGCCCTTGCCGATCTTGACAGAGACGCTCATCGCTTACTTACCACTCTTTCCGACCTTGCGGCGGATGACCTCGCCCGCGTACTTGACGCCCTTGGCCTTGTACGGGTCGGGCTTGCGCAGCTTGCGGATCTTCGCGGCGACCTCGCCGACCTTCTGCTTGTCGATGCCGTCCACGTGGAACTTGGTGGCCGACTCGACGACGAAGGAGATGCCCTCGGGGGCCTCGACCAGGATCGGGTGGCTGTAGCCCAGCTGGAACTCCATGTCGGAGCCCTTCGCCAGAACTCGGTAGCCGACACCGCTGATCTCCAGCGACTTGCGGTAGCCCGCGGTCACGCCGGTGATCATGTTCGCCACCAGCGTGCGGGAAAGGCCGTGCAGGGCCTTCGACAGACGCTCGTCGTTGGGGCGGGTGACGAGCAGCGTGCCGTCCTCGCCCTTACCGATCTCGATCGGCGCGGCGACGACGTGGGTGAGGGTGCCCTTCGGGCCCTTCACCGAGACCGCCTGGCCATCGATGGTGACGTCCACGCCGGCGGGAACCGGGATGGGCAGCCGTCCAATGCGCGACATTGCTGTACCTCCGTTTCCCGAATTACCAGACGTAGGCGAGAACTTCTCCGCCTACGCCCTTCTTGGCAGCCTGCTTGTCGGTGAGGAGACCGGAGGACGTGGAGATGATCGCCACGCCCAGGCCGCCGAGCACCTTCGGCAGGTTGGTGGACTTTGCGTAAACGCGCAGACCCGGCTTGCTGATGCGCTTGATGCCGGCGATGGAGCGCTCACGGTTGGGACCGAACTTGAGCTCGATGGTCAGCTTCTTGCCGACCTCGCCCTCGGTCGGCTCCTCAACCTTGTAGGAGGAGATGTACCCCTCCTGCTGCAGGATCTGGGCGACGTGCGCCTTGATCTTGCTGGCCGGCATCGCCACGGTGTCGTGGTACGCCGAGTTCGCGTTACGCAGACGCGTGAGCATGTCTGCGATGGGGTCGGTCATGGTCATGATGGCCTCAGGCCTCTCTCGCCGCGGTTTCTCCGCACCAGGTCCCCCCACCGCACTCGGAACGAGTGCGTCGGGGGCACAAGCGCAGGGGACCTACGTCGTAGTAAGACTGGGTGCGAGCCCTCCCAGAAGAGGACCACGGGCATCCATGGGGAAGCCGTGGCAGGGGGCCCGACCCCACTACCTTACGGGAATCCGTACGGCAGCCCAAAAATGGGCGGTGTGGGATCGGGCACCTCTGCTTCGCTAGCGGTGCCTAAAGCTCTGGATTACCAGGAGCTCTTGGTCACGCCCGGCAGCTCGCCGCGGTGCGCCATCTCACGGAGGCAGACACGGCAGAGGCCGAACTTGCGGTACACCGAGTGCGGACGGCCGCAGCGCTGGCACCGGGTGTAGGCCCGGACGCCGAACTTCGGCTTGCGCTCGGACTTCGCGATGAGGGACTTCTTCGCCATTGGCTCACGCCTCCTTGAACGGGAAGCCCAGAGCGCGCAGGAGCGCCCGGCCCTCGTCGTCGGTCTGAGCGGTGGTCACGACGGTGATGTCCATACCGCGCTGACGGTCGACCTTGTCCTGGTCGATCTCGTGGAACATAACCTGCTCGGTCAGACCGAAGGTGTAGTTGCCACGGCCGTCGAACTGCTTCGGGGAGAGACCACGGAAGTCACGGATTCGCGGCAGGGCCAGCGAGACCAGACGGTCCAGGAACTCCCACATGCGGTCACCGCGGAGGGTGACGTGGGTGCCGATCGGCTGGCCCTCGCGCAGCTTGAACTGCGCGATGGACTTGCGGGCCTTGGTCACGGCCGGCTTCTGACCGGTGATCGCGGTCAGGTCGCGGATCGCGCCCTCAATCAGCTTGCTGTCACGGGCGGCCTCGCCGACACCCATGTTGACGACGACCTTGACCAGGCCGGGCGTCAGCATGACGTTCTCGTACGAGAACTGCTCCTGCAGCTGACCCTTGATCTCGGAGTTGTAACGCTCCTTGAGGCGGGGGGTCACCTTCTCAACAGACGTCTCAGACATCAGATGTCCTCACCGGTTCGCTTGGCAACGCGGATCTTGTTGCCCTCGTCGTCGAAGCGGTAGCCAACGCGGGTGACGACCTTCTTGCCGTCCTTCTCCACGACCAGCTGGACGTTGGAGACGTGCACCGGGGCCTCGACGGTGACAATGCCACCCTGAGTGCCCGGGCCCGGCTTGGTGTGCTTCTTGACCCGGTTCACACCCTCGACCAGGACCTTGTTCTCAGCCGGCATGGCCTGGATGACCTTGCCCTGCTTGCCCTTGTCCTTGCCGGTGATGACCTGAACCAGGTCACCCTTCTTGATCTTCATGCTGTTCGCCATGAGTTAGAGCACCTCCGGCGCAAGCGAGATGATCTTCATGAACTTCTTGTCACGCAGCTCGCGGCCCACCGGGCCGAAGATGCGGGTACCGCGGGGGTCACCCTCGGTGTTCTTCAGAACAACCGCGGCGTTCTCGTCGAAGCGGATGTACGAGCCATCCGGACGACGACGCGACTTCACGGTACGGACGACGACGCACTTGACGACGTCACCCTTCTTCACCGAACCGCCGGGGATCGCGTCCTTGACGGTCGCGACGATGACGTCCCCGATACCGGCGTAGCGGCGACCGGAGCCACCGAGAACGCGGATGCAAAGGATTTCCTTCGCGCCCGTGTTGTCGGCGACACGCAGTCGCGACTCCTGCTGGATCACAGCTTTCTCCTGATCGTCAACGAGAGCTGACGGGCCGGCCGCTGCTCACACCAGCGCCCGCAAGGGGCCTGATGCACATACGGCCGTACCGCATCAACTTCGTTACTTGGCCTTCTCGAGGATCTCGACGACGCGCCAGCGCTTCGTCGCGGACAGCGGACGGGTCTCCGCGAGGAGCACCCGGTCGCCGATGCCGCAGGCGTTCGCCTCGTCGTGCGCCTTCAGCTTGTTCGTACGGCGGATGACCTTGCCGTACAGAGCGTGCTTGACGCGGTCCTCGACGGCGACGACGACGGTCTTGTCCATCTTGTCGCTGACGACGAGACCCTCACGGGTCTTGCGGAAGCCGCGCGTCTCGTTGGTGTTCTCAGTCATCAGGCGCTCTCCACCGTCTCGATGCCCAGCTCGCGCTCGCGCATCAGGGTGTAGATCCGCGCGATGTCCTTACGGACGAGCTTGAGCCGTCCGTGGTTGTCGAGCTGCCCGGTCGCCGCCTGGAAGCGGAGGTTGAACAGCTCCTCCTTGGCCTCACGGAGCTTGGCAACGAGACCCTCGTTGTCCAGCTCGCGGAGGTCAGCAGCCTTGGTGCCGGCCGACATCAGCTCTCACCTGCCTCGCGCCGGATGATCCGGCACTTCATCGGGAGCTTGTGAGCTGCGCGGGTCAGCGCCTCACGAGCCACCTTCTCGTTGGGGTACGACAGCTCGAACATGACCCGACCCGGGTGCACGTTCGCGATCCACCACTCGGGCGAACCCTTACCGGAACCCATGCGGGTCTCGGCCGGCTTCTTGGTGAGCGGACGGTCCGGGTAGATGTTGATCCAGACCTTGCCGCCACGCTTGATGTGACGGGTGACGGCGATACGAGCGGACTCGATCTGCCGGTTCGTCACGTAGGCCGGGGTGACGGCCTGGATGCCGTACTCGCCGAACGCGAGCTCGGTGCCACCCTTGGCAGCGCCACGGCGCTTCGGGTGGTGCTGCTTGCGGTGCTTGACCCGACGGGGGATCAGCATTGGGGTCAGGCCTCCGTTCCGGTGTTCTCGGCAGCCGGAGCCTCGGCGACCGGGGCCGCGGGGGCCTCGGCAGCGGCGGGGCGACGGCCGCGGCCACCGCGCTCGCCACCACGGCGCTCGCCACCGCGGGCGGGACGACCACCCTCGGGACGGGCCGGGCGGTTGCCCGAGCGGGCAGCGGCGTTCTCAGCGCGGACCTCGGCGATGTTCTTGACGTCGCCCTTGTAGATCCAGACCTTCACGCCGATACGGCCGAAGGTGGTCTTGGCCTCGAAGAAGCCGTAGTCGACGTTCGCGCGCAGGGTGTGCAGCGGCACACGGCCCTCGCGGTAGAACTCCGAACGGCTCATCTCGGCGCCGCCGAGACGACCGGAGCACTGGACCTTGATGCCCTTGGCGCCGGACTTCATGGTGCCCTGCATCGACTTGCGCATGGCACGACGGAAGGAGACGCGCGAGGACAGCTGCTCCGCGACGCCCTGAGCCACGAGCTGGGCGTCCAGCTCGGGGTTCTTGACCTCGAGGATGTTCAGCTGGACCTGCTTGCCGGTCAGCTTCTCGAGGTCGCCGCGGATGCGGTCGGCCTCGGTACCGCGACGCCCGATGACGATGCCGGGACGGGCGGTGTGGATGTCGACGCGGACGCGGTCGCGGGTGCGCTCGATCTCGACCTTGGAGATACCGGCGCGCTCCATGCCCTTCGTCATCATGCGACGAATGGCAACGTCTTCCTTGACGTAGTCCTTGTACAGCTTGTCGGCGTACCAGCGGGACTTGAAGTCCGTGCTGATGCCGAGGCGGAACCCGTGCGGGTTAACCTTCTGGCCCATTACCGGGTCCCTTCCTTGCTGCTGACGACCACGGTGATGTGGCTGGTCCGCTTGCGGATCCGGTAGGCACGACCCTGCGCACGCGGACGGAACCGCTTCAGGGTCGGACCCTCGTCAACGTACGCCTCGCTGATGACGAGGTCGTCCACGTTGGAGTGGTTGTAGTTGTGCGCGGCGTTGGCAATGGCGCTGTCGAGCACCTTGCCGACCGGCACGGTGGCGGCCTGCGGAGCGAAACGCAGGACGGCCTGGGCCTCCGTGGCATTCATGCCACGGATGAGGTCCACCACGCGGCGGGCCTTCATGGGCGTCACGCGGATGTACCGCGCCTGTGCCCTGGCTTCCATGGTTGTCCCCTTAATGGAGTAAGTCATTGAGTCTTTTTGGCGCGCAAGCTCAGGCTTAGCGACGCTTCGACTTCCGGTCTTCCTTCACGTGGCCACGGAAGGTGCGGGTCGGAGCGAACTCGCCGAGCTTGTGGCCGACCATCGACTCGGTGACGAACACCGGGACGTGCTTACGGCCATCGTGCACCGCGATCGTGTGGCCGAGCATGGCCGGGAAGATCACGGAGCGACGGGACCAGGTCTTGATGACGTTCTGGGTACCCGCCTCGTTCTGCGCGTCCACCTTCTTGAGAAGGTGGCCGTCGATGAAGGGGCCCTTCTTGAGACTGCGCGGCATCTGACCTGCTCCTAGCGCTTCTTGTTGGTCTTGCGGCGGCGCACGATGAGAGCGTCCGACGCCTTCTTCGGGCGACGGGTGCGACCCTCCTTCTGGCCCCACGGCGAGACCGGGTGGCGGCCACCAGAGGTCTTACCCTCACCACCACCGTGCGGGTGGTCGATCGGGTTCATGGCGACACCACGCACGGTCGGGCGGACGCCCTTCCAGCGCATGCGGCCGGCCTTGCCCCAGTTGATGTTCGACTGCTCGGCGTTGCCGACCTCGCCGACGGTGGCGCGGCAACGCGCGTCCACCAGGCGGATCTCGCCGGAGGGCATGCGCAGGTGCGCCATCTTGCCCTCACGCGCCAGCAGCTGGATGCCGGAACCGGCGGAGCGGGCCATCTTGGCACCGCCACCGGGACGCAGCTCCACCGCGTGGATGGTGGTACCGACCGGGATGTTGCGGAGCGGCAGGTTGTTGCCCGGCTTGATGTCGGCGCCAGCGCCGTTCTCAATCCGGTCACCCTGCGTGATGCCGCGCGGCGCGATGATGTAGCGCTTCTCGCCGTCCGCGTAGTGCAGGAGCGCGATGCGCGCGGTGCGGTTCGGGTCGTACTCGATGTGCGCGACCTTGGCCGGCACGCCGTCCTTGTCGTGACGACGGAAGTCGATCACGCGGTAGGCGCGCTTGTGACCGCCACCCTGGTGGCGAACGGTGATCCGACCGGCGTTGTTACGGCCGCCCTTGCTGTGCAGGGGGCGAACCAGCGACTTCTCCGGCGTGGACCGCGTGATCTCTACGAAGTCGGCCACGCTGGAGCCACGACGGCCCGGCGTAGTCGGCTTGTACTTGCGGATGCCCATTTGGCTCTCTCGTCCTCGTCCTTATCGACGATCACGATCTCCGTTAGGAGACCGGACCACCGAAGATGTCGATGCGGTTGCCCTCGGCCAGCGTCACGATGGCGCGCTTGGTGTCCTTGCGCTTGCCAAAGCCCGTCTTGGAGCGCTTGCGCTTGCCCTGACGGTTGATCGTGTTGACAGCCTCGACCTTGACCGAGAAGACCGCCTCGACGGCCTGCTTGATCTGGGTCTTGTTGGCGCCCGGCGACACGATGAACGTGTACTTGTTCTCGTCGAGAAGGCTGTAGCTCTTCTCGGAGATGACCGGCTTCACCAGGACGTCACGGGGGTCCGTGAACGTCTTGCTCGTAACGTCGCTCATCAGGCGGCGCTCCCTTCGAGCTCGCCCTCAGCGGCAACGGCCTTGGCGGACGCGGCCGGACCGGCCACGAAACGCTCGAAGGCGGCCTGGGTGAAGACCACATCGTCGGAGACGAGCACGTCGTAGGTGTTCAGCTGACCGGCGTCCAGGATGTGCACGTGCGGCAGGTTGCGGGCGCTCTTCAGACCCAGCTCGTCGGCACGCTCGACGACGAGGAGGATGTTCTTGCGCTCGGTGATCTTGCCGAACAGGCCCTTGGCGGCCTTGGTCGACGGCGCCTCGGTCGCGGTCACGTCGGTGACGACGTGGATGCGGTTGTGGCGGGCCCGGTCGGTGAGCGCACCGCGCAGGGCGGCGGCGATCATCTTCTTCGGGGTCCGCTGCGAGTAGTCGCGCGGCACGGGACCGTGCACGACGCCACCGCCGGCGAACTGCGGCGCACGGGTCGAGCCCTGACGGGCGCGGCCGGTGCCCTTCTGGCGGTACGGCTTCTTGCCGCCACCGCGGACCTCGGCACGAGTCTTGGTCTTGTGGGTGCCCTGACGGGCCGCAGCGAGCTGCGCCACGACGACCTGGTGCATCAGCGGAACGCTGACCTTCGCGTCGAAGATCTCCGCCGGCAGCTCAAGGCTGCCGGTCTTGTCGCCCGCGGGCGACAGGATGTCAATGGTGCTCATATCCTCACAGCCCCTTCGCCGCGGTGCGGACGAGGACGAGGCCGCCGTTCGGGCCCGGGATTGCGCCCTTGATCAGGAGCAGCCCCTTCTCCGCGTCAACGGCATGGACGGTCAGGTTCTGGGTGGTCACACGCTCGTGGCCCATCCGGCCGGCCATCCTCACGCCCTTGAACACGCGACCCGGGGTGGCGCAGCCACCGATCGAGCCGGGCGAGCGGTGCTTGCGCTGCACACCGTGACCGGCGCCGAGGCCCCGGAAGTTGTGGCGCTTCATGACACCGGCGAAGCCCTTGCCCTTGGAGGTGCCGGTCACGTCGACCTTGACACCCGCCTCGAACAGCTCGGCGGTGATCTCCTGGCCCAGGGTGTACTCGGAAGCGTCCGAGGTACGGAGCTCGACCAGGTGGCGACGCGGGGTGACACCGGCCTTGGCGAAGTGGCCCGCGAGGGGCTTGTTCACCTTGCGGGGGTCGATCTCGCCGAAGCCGATCTGGACGGCGTCGTAGCCGGCCGGGCTGTCGGCGGTGTGGACCTGGGTCACGACATTGGGCCCAGCCTTGACGACGGTCACCGGAACGATCCGGTTGTTCTCGTCCCAGACCTGGGTCATGCCGAGCTTCTCGCCCAGGATGCCCTTAATCTGCTTAGCCATCTTCGGTGCGCCTCTCAGAGCTTGATCTCGATGTCGACGCCCGCCGGCAGGTCGAGACGCATCAGCGAGTCAACCGTCTTCGGCGTGGGGTCGAGGATGTCGATCAGACGCTTGTGAGTACGCATCTCGAAGTGCTCGCGCGAGTCCTTGTACTTGTGCGGCGAGCGGATGACGCAGTACACGTTCTTCTCAGTGGGCAGCGGCACCGGGCCCGCGACCTGCGCACCAGTACGGATCACCGTCTCGACGATCTTCTTCGCCGAGGAGTCGATGACCTCGTGGTCGTAGGCCTTGAGCCGGATGCGGATCTTCTGTCCCGCCATGGCTACTCAGTAGTCCTTTGTCCTTAGTTGCCGCACGACTTCCCCTCCGACCCCCGCGCTCGGGCGTGTCGCACTCGCGCTTGCAAAAAACCGGCGAAGAACTCGTCGGCTTCGAACTTTCAGGAGAGGGGGGAGCCGGGCCGAGGCCCCGCATACGCTTCCCGGAAGATTCCCGTACGTCCGCCCCGCAGCTGCCGTGGCGTAGAACTCACGCTTGACGGCCATCACGGGAACGACGAGTACATGGGACTCGCTTCCGGTCCTCCCGGCGGGAGGCGCGCAGCATCGGCACTCAACCGAGCAACTTGGACATACTGCCACATGGAGCAGCCCGGATGCCAATCGGGGCCGGTGAGGTGTCCCTCACCGGCCCCGACGGGGTGACGGTCAGCCGCGGCGACCGCCGCGGACCCGCGTCACCAGGGACGCTTCGAACCGCAGACCAGCGACCACTCCTCGCCGGTCACGTTGGCGCACCACAGCCGACCCTTGTCGGGCTCGTTGTTGTACTCGTGCAGGCCCTTGTTCACCGGGGCGCAGTCGGTGGGACCGGCCGGGTCGTACTTGGGGCACTTGCCGTTGCGGTTCACCAGGATGTGTGCGCGCCAGGCGTCCGCGCCCATGTCCACGCCCTTGGCGTTGGCGGTCGGGACGAACTCCGGCTTGGTGGTCGGCATGTAGCGGTCCACCGACCAGGAGGCCGACATGGTGGCGAACAGCGCCATCGCGCAGACCGCGCCCGCCACCAGGCGGCCGGTGACCGCCGGGCGCAGGGTCATCGCCGCCGGCTTGCCGTCGACGCCGACGCGCTGCACCGTCCGCAGCCAGCCGGCACCCCGCTGGACCATGAACATCAGACCGAGCACCGCGAGGATCATCAGCGCGTACAGGATGATCCAGGTGGTGCGCGGGTACAGCATGACGGCCTTGTCCTTGGCCAGGTGCGAGGCGAAGTAGAAGCGCAGCAGCCAGGCGCTGATCAGGGTCGCCGCGGTGGTCCGCACGAGGACGCTGCGCAGCCCGAGGCCGAGCGCCAGCGCGACGCCGGCCAGCAGCATCAGGGTGTAGGCGCTCTGCCCGGCGAGCTCACCACGCCAGGGGAAGTTGTGGTACGTCAGGTCGCCGTTGCGGTCCGAGGCCCAGCTCATGATGTACGCCGGGTCGATGTACACCGAGAGGTAGGCGTACCGGTCCGTGGCCTGGGCGCCCCCCTTCACCAGCTCGTACAGCAGCGGCGAGCCGACCACGCCGGCGCTGACCAGCGTGGCGGCCAGGAACAGCAGCGCGCGCTTGACCCGGGCGGCGCCCCGGCGCCACGGAACGAGGAACAGGGTCAGGACAAAGACGCCCGGCGCGGCCCAGACGAACCAGCCCGAGTACCAGAGGAACATCACGCCGAAGGAGGCGCCGAAGCCGATCCCGCGCAGCACGGTGGAGCGCGTGGTCAGCTCGTGCGCTCGGCGCAACTCGCGCAGGGCTCCGGCCAGCATCGGCACCATGACCAGCATGGTGACGTGGCTGTACGGCCGGATCGGGTCCAGGAAGAGGATCGCGGACGGGACGGCGATCAGCAGCGCCCAGAACGGGCGAAGCAGCAGGCGCCAGGACAGGTAGGCCATCGGGCCCACCAGCGCGCTGCAGATCAGCTGGACGTCCTTCATGGCGTAGCCGACGCCGCCGATGCCGCCGTAGAACAGCTTCGACCAGACCGCCAGCACGGCCGGGAAGCCGGGCGGGTAGACGCCGGGCAGGCCCTGGCCGCGCAGCATGTCGTTGGCCATGCCGATGAGATTGCCCGGGTCGCCCTCCTGGCCGCCGAGGCCCCAGTCGGTGCCGTGCAACGCCACCGCGATGCCACCGGCGACCGCACCGGTGGCCAGGCCGGCGACGGCCGCGCAGACCAGCCGCTGGACCACCTGGTAGCGGGCCAGGCTGCCCCGGTAGGCGGCGTACAGCAGCACCGCCAGGACGGGCAGGCCGACCACGGCGGCGTACTTCTGCACCATGGCCAGACCGCTGACCTGGCCGACCCGGTTGAGCGGGTTGACGTTGATGCGCATGCAGAGCAGCGTGAAGACGAACGCCGCCACGACCGAGACCAGCGCCTCGGCCGAACGGAGCGCCCAGGGTCGCACCAGCAGGCCGTCCGTCCGCCCGAGGCGGGCCGAGACCGCGCCCTCCGGTTGTCGGGACTCCGTCTCGGAGCCGCCGACCGGGCTGGTGGCCAGATCAGTCATGTCAGTCACTTCCGTGCGTGGCCACGTCCGACGAGTGGCATGGAGTGGCGTGGTGGGTCGGCGATCGGGGTCAGCGGACATGATAGGACCCCTGCCCGTAGCCGAGGCTCCGGGCAGGGCCCGTCGGTATCGCTGCGTACCTGGTCAGCTACTGCGGACGGCGCGGCCGACCATGGCTCCGGCGTGGGCGAAGTCACCCGCGCCGAGGCGTCCGGCGGCGACCATCAGGGCGTGCAGGCGGGACGAGAGGTGCAGGTCGGCCGAGCGGGCCGCCGCGTTCCAGCCCTTGGCGCGCAGCTCCTTGGCGATCAGCCCGTAGTAGCTCAGCTCCTCGTCGAAGCGCTTGCCGTCCTTCACCCGGGTCGAGGAGTCGCTGGCCTGGTGGCGGCGGTAGCGGAACACCTCGCGCTCGTCGACCAGCAGGTTGCCGCCCTCCATCAGCATGTCGACCATGAAGGCCAGGTCGTGGACGGCGTCGATGTCCGGGCGGTACGGGATCTTCGACAACGCGGACTGCCGGTAGAGGAGCGACGGAGTGTACAGCCAGTTGCCGGACAGCAGGCTCTTCACCGCGTCCTCGCCGCTGATGACGCCGGCCTTGCGGGCCGGGGCGGCGATCCGGCGCTTGACCTTGTCGCCGATGCCGAGCGAGGGCACCAGGTTCCCGTCACTGTCCATCACCTTCACGCCCGGCTGGACCGCGATCGCGTTCGGGTCGGCCTTCATGCGCTCCAGGACGACGTCCAGGTAGTCCGGCTCCAGCAGGTCGTCGGCGCCCATCATCGAGACGAACTCGCGCTCGGCCAGGGTGGACGCCTTGTAGGTGTTGCCGTTGGGGCCGAGCCGCTCCTCGTTGCGGATGTAGCGGATCCGCTCGTCGTTCAGGCTCTCGATGTACTGCAGCGCGCGGAAGCCCGGGTACTGGTCATCCACGACGGTCAGCCGCCAGTCCTGCTGGTGCTGAGCCCGGATGCTGTCGATGGTGGCGAACAGGTACTCCGGGTCGCCGTAGTACGGGATGACGAAATCGACGCTCATGACGGCGCCGCACCTCCTGGTCCTGGATCACGCTTCGGTGCCGCCCGGCCGCGGCCGCCGGGCGAGCCAAGTCAACCAGCTTTTTCGAACGACTGCGTCGGCCGGGTTGTCCGCCCCGGGGCCCGACGGCGCGCACCGGCGTTCGCATACGTCACCGATCGGAAAAGCCGGCCGGCGAAAACAAGTCCGCCGGGCATCGCGGCAATGAATTGGAGCTGGCGATGTCCGGATTTTCTCTGATTCGAATATCCAGTACCGGAGTGAACCGGGTCCGGGCCTCCACGATATCGGTGCGTCACGCCGGCTCCCGGACTGCCGGGCTCCGAAGGGGCTTCCGGAATGCATCGGTGCGAGGGCTGAGCCCCCACCGCCAACGGCTGAGGGCCGGCCCCCGTCAGGGGTGCCGGCCCTCAGCCGTTGGTACTTCGCCGTTGTGACCGCTCGGGATCAGTGGTCGGAACCGACCGGGGCGTCCAGGCGGTCGTTGTTGTGGCGGACGCCCTCGGTGATGGCCACGGTGCGGGCCAGGTCGGTGAGCTTCTTCTCCAGCGAGCGGAAGCGCAGGTAGGTGTTGAGGGTCAGGAAGCCCATGGCGATCACCATCAGGTAGAGCACCAGGTCCGTACCGCGGCCGACGCCGAGCGCGGTGGCCAGCTTGGTCACGCCGCTCGGCCACAGGATGGCGACGACGTTGGCGATCACGAAGAGCGCGAAGGCGATGCGCTTCCACGCCCGGGTGTTAGCGGCGTCCCAGCGCCGGACGAACAGGAGGGCCATGGCCACCGCGGCCACGACCAGGATCAGCTGGATCCAGAGGTGATTCATCGGCGGTTACGCTCCCGCAGCGAGATGTCGAAGAGGATGTTCACGCCGTTGATCAGGGACTGGCCCTTGGCGCGCGAGTAGTCGGTGTACAGGATGTCCACCGGAACCTCGGCGACCCGGAGGTCCGAGCCGGCGAGGAAGGAAACGATCTCCGAAGCGTGCGCCATGCCGTTCATGGTGATCTTGATCCGGCTGGCGGCCTCGCGGTTCATCACGCGCAGACCGTTGTGCGCGTCGGTGAGCTTGAGCTTGCGGGCGGTCGGGCTGACCGCGGCGGCGGTGCGGAGCACCACCCGCTTGATCCAGGGCACCTGGCCGGTCTGCTCGATGAAGCGGGAGCCGAGCACGATGTCGGCCTCGCCCTGGCGCAGCAGCGCCACCATCTTCTCCACGTCCGCGGTCTGGTGCTGGCCGTCCGCGTCGAACGTGGCGAAGTACTCCGCGCCCTCCTGCTCCAGCGCGTACCTCAGACCGGTCTGGAGCGCGGCACCCTGCCCCAGGTTGACCGGGTGCCGCACCAGGTGCGCGCCGGTCGACATGACGTGCTTGGCGGTGTCGTCGGTGCAGCCGTCGTCGACCACCACGATGTTCGGGAAGGTCTTACGTGCCCCCTCCACGACCTCGGCGATCACCTGGCCTTCGTTGTAGGCCGGGATCACCAGCCAGACGTTGTCATACTCGGACACAGGTGCTCCATGCTTGGCGAACGGCACGGCGCCCCGTGCCTCGGGTCTGTCTATCGGTGGTGATCATGGGCGTCGGCCGATCACAGTGCGGTCCCCGCCCCTCAGGAGGTCCGCAGCGGCTCTGCTGCGGACCGGTCGGCCGGCGCTGCGGCGGGACGGGAGGGGAACGCACGGTACAGCGACCACAGCATCAGGACGGCACTGACCAGTGAGCCCGCCAGGTACGCGAGTTCTGCCCGGAGACCGACGTTGCCCGGAGTGAGCGCGACAGCCACCAATGCTACGGAACCGGCGGTCCAGCCCACCAACTGACGGCGGTGCTGGGCGCTCGACATCAGCGCCTGGCCGAAGACCGTCGCCAGGACGTAGCAGAGCGTTCCGAACACCAGCCAGACGAAGTCCAGCGGCCCGAGCACGTCCTTGGCGTTGAACAGCAGGGGGTTGAGCTTGGAGCCGAGCACGATCACCGGCAGGCCGCCGCCGATGCACATCGCGGCGACGATCGCGGTGGTGCGGGTCAGCACCTTGCGGAACTCGGTGTGGTCGCCGGCCGCGGCGGCGCCGGAGAGCGCGGAGACCATCGAGGCCTGCAGGGCGCTGTAGGCGAACAGCGGAGCCCGGGCCATCACCACGGCCTGACCGACCGCGAAGACCAGCGCGTCGGAGGCCTCGGAGTGCTTCGGCGCGAGCAGGCGTACGCAGACCACGGTCGCGTTGACCACCAGCTGGCTGAGCATCACCGAGGCGATCAGCAGGCCGAGGCCGCCGGTGAGCTGCTTCCAGGACACCTCCGGCCCGGGGGCGCGGTCGGCGAGTGTGTCGCGCAGGCCGATCAGCGAGGCGGCCAGCGGGGAGACGAACAGGATCAGGCCGAAGGCCAGCGCCGAGTGCAGTCCGACCACCGCCGCCAGCGCGGCCAGGCCGATGCGCAGCCCGCCGTCGACGGCCAGCTGGCTGCCGTACGGGCCGAACAGCCCGAGGCCGGCCAACGCGCCGCGGGCGACCGAACTCACCGCGAGGCCGGCCAAGCCGCCGGCCAGGGCCAGCACCAGTGACTTGTCGCCGCTGAACAGCAGGTCGGCGATCGGGCCGGCGGCGGCGGCCAGCACCGCGCAGACCGCGACCAGGATCGCCATGGCGAGCAGCAGCATCCGCCGTACCGCGGGTAGCGCTCCGTGCCCGGCCACCTTGCGGGCGGCCACCAGCCGGGTCAGCTCCAGCTCGACGGGCTGGAAGAGCCCCCACCCCACGGACATCACGATGGTCCAGAGCATCGTCACCCTGGCCGCGCCGGCGGTGCCCAGGCTGTAGCCCACGAGCGCCATGTAGACGTATGCCGAGGCCCCGAGCACAACCGTGCCACCGACCACGAGCCGCGCCCCCGGGGGAAGCACCCCAAGCAGCTTGGCGATCGGGTTCTTCATCACATGACCACCGAATTCACCGGCCGGCCGTGCCACACGTCTCCGCACGAGGCCGGCCAGGCCGTGCGATTGCTGTGAATAGTAGCGGGTGGCCGTGAATGCTCAGTGCGCACCGAGCTCACGTCAGACCCCGGGGAAGGTGCGGCCCCACGGTTGGGTCCACAGGAGCCCCTGATCGCTCACCACATTGACCGTCAGACCGTGCTTGGCCAGGTCCCGCTTGATCCGCTCGCCCACGGAACGGTCGGCGGTCAGGATGGTCGGGGTCTTGTGGGGAGCGGGGAGCAGCTCGATGGCGCCCTTGAGCCGGCCGAACGACCGCTGGTAGTCCTCCTCCTTCACCTGCGGACCGCCGATGTCCACCCAGTGGATGTCGTACAGCGCCTTCATGTCGCCGCCGCGCCGGTTCATCAGCGAGGCGAGCCAGGTGGCCTTGAGGTTCTTGTAGTTGTCGTTGGAGACCAGCGCGATCACCGGTCCGTCACCGCGCAGGACCGTCAGCGCCGCCATGCCCTTGGGGCCCATGTCGCTCTCGAACTCGCTGCGGCCCCAGGCCACCAGCGGGTTGTTGGACCAGGCGGACGGGGCGTCCTTGGTGGCCAGGAAGCCCCACTGCGCGTTGGCGAAGAGGCTCAGTGCGGCGGCGACGGTCAGCCCGGAGAGCGCCAGCTCGCCCAGGCGCCGGGTCAACGCGTCGGCGGTCCCCCGGTGCGGCGTCTGCAGGACGGCCCCGACCGCGCCGATCGAGATCAGGGCGACCACGACGCCCACGGCCGTCATCTTGTGGAAGTAGTACGAGTACTTGCCGATGGTGTGCAGCTGGTAGGCGGCGAAGGCACTGAGGAGGCCGCCGGTGCCGAGCAGCACCGTCAGGTGCGCCTGGCCGGTGGCCGTACGTCGGTTGCGCGGCATGGCCGCCGCCAGCAGGCCGAGCAGCCCGCCGCCGATCAGGATCGAGCGGTCCGCGCCGACACTGGGGCCGTTCATGTTCGAGGCGCTGGCCACGTCCAGGTTGCCCAGCACCGAGAGGACGCTCGGCAGCGCGGCCACGCCCAGCACGCACGCCAGCACGCCGAGGGCCCACCACCAGCGCCCGGCGAACCTGCGTCGGTGCACCACCAGCGCGCCCAGCAGCGCCACACCGACGAACGCGCCGTAGATGTTGTACGTGTAGGTGACGGTGATCAGCCCGGCGGAAGCGGCCAACAGGAACTCGGTGCGGCCCATCGCCGGCCGGATCAGCACCGCGAGCGCGAGCGCGATCAGCAGCAGGCCGATGAAGGTCGAGTCGAAGCCGTGGACCAGCAGGTCCAGGTAGTTGCTGGCGAACATGATCGCGCCGACGGTCGCGCAGACCGCCGTCGCACGCCAGCCGCGCAGCCGCGGCCCGCCGATCCACCGGGCCGCCCAGACCAGCGCGGTGCAGAACAGCGCGTACGCCACCAGCAGGTACAGGAGGTACCGGTTCATGGTCTGGAGCATGTCGCCCGGGTCGGCGGCGGAGTGGACCAGCGTGTCGGTCCAGGCCAGCAGGAAGTGCGAGCCCTGCGGGTAGGTCACCTCGGACGGCGGGATCAGGTAGGCCCTGGCGGCTTCCGGGTGGAGGAAGTCGAAGCCGCCGACACCCTGGATGCCGGAGAAGAAGGAGAAGTGCGAGAGCCGGTCCTCCGCCGTGGCGAGGTAGGCGACCCGCTCGGCTGCCGACGCGCCGGAGACGGGGTGGAACAGGTAGTGCCAGATCCCGGCGAAGGTGCCCAGCACCAGCAGGTCGGACCAGCGGAAGCGTAGCGGCAGCCGGAGGGTGCGCCGGGCGGCCCAGGCGACCGTGGTCAGCACGCTGAACATCACACCGGTGGTGGCCGTCGGCGACAGGCCCCAGGGCCAGAGCGAGAAGACCAGGCCAAAGGTCAGCACCGAGCCGGCCAGGATCAGCGCGGCGACGAAGAGCCGGTCGAGCAGCACACCGCCGACCCGGATCACGGCGGCTATCGCGAGCAGCAGCAGCGGCAGCAGCACGACACCCAGGTGCAGCGCGACCAGACCGGCTGGCACCAGCCAGGACAGGGCGAGCCCGCCGGCCAGGACGAGCGGGTTGCGCCGAGGCCGTCTACCGTCGGTGGGCGGGGGCAGCGGCCCCGGCGGCGCGGTCGGACGCTGGATCCCGCTGTCGGGCGAGCTGTGTACGGTCGACACGGTGCCGTGCCCCTCCGGTCAAGTCCCTGCCGCCCGTCTCCCCCCTACCGGGTCCGGACTTCCTCTACCGTCTGCGGGCAGGCTGCAAGCACTCAGCATACCGAGGGTGCCGTTGCCCCAGACGGCTCAGGGGCCCGGCTGAGCCGCCCACGAACTGAGCGCCGCCACAGGCAGCTCAGGACCCGGACGGGCCCGACTCCCCGCCCCGGAACACCCAGACCTTCAGCAGCACGAACCGGGCCACCGTGGCCAGGCCGTTGGCGACGATCAGTCCGGCCACCTCCACCGGCCGGGAGGCGTCCGGCACCACCCGGTCCAGCAGGGCGAGCGCCCCCGAGCTGAGGCCGAGCCCGATCAGGAAGGCCACCGCGCCCTGCAGCTGGTGGCGGACCATCCCCTGGGAGCCGACCACCCCGAAGGTGAATCGGCGGTTGGCCGCGGTGTTGGCCACCGCGCTGACCGCCAGCGCGATCAGGTTCGCCGCCTGCGGGTTGGTGAACCACCGCGCGACGACGAAGAGGCCCAGGTAGAAGAGGGTGCTCAGAACGCCGATGACCAGGAAGGACGGCAGCTGCCGCCGGGTCTTCGGGGTGGGCTCGGCGGGCTCCCCGGTCAGCGTCACCGGCCCCGGCCCCGCTCGTCGTCCTCAGCCGAGTCGTAGCCGACGAAGTAGGTCGGGCGGGCCTGCACCGCGGAGTAGATCCGGCCGATGTACTCCCCCAGCAGCCCGACGCAGATCAGCTGCACGCCGCCGATGAAGAGCATCCCGATGTACAGGGAGGACCAGCCGGGCACGGTCGACCCGACCGCGTACGAGATGGTGGTGTAGACCGCGAGGGCCATGCAGACCACGAAGCTCACCAGGCCCAGCCAGGTGGCCAGCCGCAGCGGGGCGGCCGAGAAGTTGGTGATGCTGTCCAGCGCGAGCCGCACCATCTTGGACAGCGGGTAGTGGGTGCCGCCGGCGACCCGCTCCTCGCGGACGTACACCACCTCGCCGCTGGGGAAGCCGAGCCACGGCACCAGCAGCCGGTAGACCGGCTGGTGCTCGGGCAGCTGCTTGAGGGCGTCCACCGCCGCGCGGCTGAGCAGCCGGAAGTCACCGGCCTGGTTGGGCAGCTGCTTGCCGACCAGCTTGCGCATCAGCCAGTAGTACGCGCCGGCCGTGCGGCGCTTGAAGACGGTGTCGGTGCCGCGGTCCCCGCGCACGCCGTAGACGACGTCGAGGTTCTGCTCGCGGGCCAGGTCGAGCATCTCCGGGATCTTCTCCGGCGGGTCCTGCAGGTCGGCGTCGATGCTCACCACGTAGTCGCCGAGCGCCCGGTGGATGCCCGCGGTGAGCGCGGCCTGGTGCCCCGAGTTGCGGGCGAAGCGGACGATGCGGAACTCAGGCCAGTCCTGCCGGATCTTCTGCATCAGCACGGGTGTGGCGTCCCGGCTGCCGTCGTCGACACCCACGACCTCGTAGTCGACCCCCAGCCCGTCCAGGATCGGCCGCAGTCGCTCGACGGTCAGCGGGAGCGCCTCCTGCTCGTTGTAGATCGGCATCACGACCGAGAGCAGCGGTGCCGTAGACATGGCGTTGGGTCCCACTTTCCGCGACGGCGGGGCTGGATGGTGAGCCGACCATAACAGTCGGCCATGAGCTGCCCGTGAGAGGAAGGGCGCCCGGGTGAGGGCCGGGTGAGACGCCGAAGGGCCCCACGCACCGCAGGGGTGCGTGGGGCCCTTCGGACTGGCCTGTGCGAGGCAGGTCAGAGCATCAATTACTTGATGATCTTGGTGACCTGGCCGGCGCCGACGGTGCGGCCACCCTCACGGATGGCGAACTTCAGGCCCTCCTCCATGGCGATCGGCTGGATCAGCGCGACCGTCATGCCGGTGTTGTCGCCCGGCATGACCATCTCGGTGCCCTCGGGGAGGGTCACGACGCCGGTCACGTCCGTGGTACGGAAGTAGAACTGCGGGCGGTAGTTGTTGAAGAACGGGGTGTGACGGCCACCCTCGTCCTTCGACAGGATGTAGGCCTGGGCCTCGAAGTCGGTGTGCGGGGTAACCGAACCCGGCTTGATGATGACCTGGCCGCGCTCGACGTCCTCGCGCTTGATGCCACGGAGCAGCAGACCGACGTTCTCACCGGCCTGGCCCTCGTCGAGCAGCTTGCGGAACATCTCGATACCGGTGACCGTGGTGGTGGTCTTGGTCTCCTTGATGCCGATGATGTCGACAGTCTCGTTGACCTTGAGGATACCGCGCTCGATACGACCGGTGACGACGGTGCCACGACCGGTGATCGTGAAGACGTCCTCGATCGGCATCAGGAACGGCTGGTCCACGGCGCGGGCCGGGGTCGGGATGGCCTCGTCGACCGCGTGCATCAGGCCGAGGAGCTTCTCGCCCCACTCCTTGTCGCCCTCCAGCGCCTTCAGCGCGGAGACGCGGACGACCGGCAGGTCGTCGCCCGGGAACTCGTACTCGGAGAGGAGCTCACGGACCTCGAGCTCGACGAGCTCCAGGATCTCCTCGTCGTCCACCATGTCGGCCTTGTTCAGGGCGACGACGATGTAGGGGACGCCGACCTGGCGGGCCAGGAGGACGTGCTCCTTGGTCTGCGGCATCGGGCCGTCGGTGGCGGCGACGACGAGGATCGCACCGTCCATCTGGGCCGCACCGGTGATCATGTTCTTGATGTAGTCCGCGTGACCCGGGCAGTCGACGTGGGCGTAGTGACGCGCCTCGGTCTGGTACTCGACGTGCGCGATCGAGATGGTGATACCGCGCTGCCGCTCCTCCGGCGCCTTGTCGATCTGGTCGAACGGCGTGAAGGGGTTGATCTCCGGGTACGCGTCGTGCAGCACCTTGGTGATGGCCGCGGTAAGGGTCGTCTTACCGTGGTCGATGTGACCGATGGTGCCGATGTTGACGTGGGGCTTCGTCCGCTCGAACTTCGCCTTCGCCACTGCAGTCCTCCTGAGGACAGTTCCTGTACGCCGTGCTGACGTCAGTTGGTCTTGATCGGGCTGGGTCCGTGGTGCCGGAAGCACCTCGCACCGTCCCGCGGGGTGGGGGCCGGAGGCCCCGGGAGGATCCGTGCGGATCCTCCCGGGTCGCCTCCTAATAGCCTAAGGGGTCGGAATCATCCCGAATGTCGGATGATTCTGAAGCCGGCAGTGCCGGACCTCACTCGCCCTTGGACTTGGCGATGATCTCCTCAGCCACGGCCTTGGGGACCTCGGCGTACGAGTCGAACTGCATCGAGTAGCTGGCGCGACCAGAGGTCTTGCTGCGCAGGTCACCGACGTAGCCGAACATCTCGGAGAGGGGCACCAGCGCCGTGACGACGCGGGCACCGTGACGCTCGTCCATGGACCGGATCTGGCCACGGCGAGAGTTGATGTCACCGATCACGTCGCCCATGTAGTCCTCGGGCGTGGTGACCTCGACGGCCATCATCGGCTCCAGGAGGACCGGCTTGGCCTTCCGGGCGCCTTCCTTGAAGGCCATCGAACCGGCGATCTTGAACGCGAGCTCGGAGGAGTCGACGTCGTGCGACTGGCCGTCGAGCAGGCTCACGCGGACACCCTGCAGCGGGTAGCCGGCGAGAACACCGAACTCCATGGCCTCCTGGCAACCGGCGTCGACCGACGGGATGTACTCCCGCGGCACGCGGCCACCGGTGACCTTGTTGACGAACTCGTAGCCCTCGGCCTGCTCGAGCGGCTCGATCGCGATCTGCACCTTGGCGAACTGACCGGAACCACCGGTCTGCTTCTTGTGGGTGTAGTCGATGCGCTCGACGGCCTGACGGATCGTCTCGCGGTACGCGACCTGCGGCTTGCCGACGTTGGCCTCGACCTTGAACTCACGGCGCATACGGTCGACGAGCACCTCGAGGTGCAGCTCGCCCATGCCCGCGATGATGGTCTGGCCGGTCTCCTCGTCCGTGTTGACCTGGAAGGACGGGTCCTCCTCGGCGAGACGCTGGATGGCGACACCCAGCTTCTCCTGGTCACCCTTGGACTTGGGCTCGATGGCGACGCGAATGACCGGGGCCGGGAAGTCCATGGACTCCAGGATGACCGGGTTCTTCTCGTCGGCCAGCGTCTCACCGGTGGTGGTCTGCTTCAGGCCCATGACGGCGACGATGTCGCCGGCGCCCACCGACTCGATCTCCTCACGCTTGTTCGCGTGCATGCGGTAGATCTTGCCGATGCGCTCCTTCTTGCCCTTCACGGCGTTCAGCACCGAGGTGCCGGACTCCAGGCGGCCGGAGTAGATCCGGACGAAGGTGAGCTTGCCCAGGTGCGGGTCGGACATGATCTTGAACGCCAGCGCGGCCAGCGGCTCGTCGTCCGAAGCCTTGCGGGAGATCTTGGTCTCCGGGTCGTTCGGCTTCGTGCCCTCGATGGACTCGATGTCCAGCGGCGACGGCAGGTACTTGACGACCGCGTCGAGCAGGGGCTGAACGCCCTTGTTCTTGAACGCGGTACCGCAGAAGATCGGAGTGAAGTCCGAGTTCAGGGTGCCCTTGCGGATCGCGTCCTGCAGCAGCTCGATCGGGATCTCGGCCTCTTCGAGGGCGAGCTCCATGATCTCGTCGCTGACGTTCGAGACGGTGTCGATCAGCTGGGTGCGGTACTCGTCGGCCTGCTCCTGCAGCTCGGCCGGGATGTCGACGATGTCGTACATCTCGCCCTTGGCGGCCTCGGCGGACCAAACCAGCGCCTTCATGCGGACCAGGTCGACAACGCCCTGGAAGTCCGCCTCGGCACCGATCGGGAGCTGCATCACCAGCGGGGTGGCGCCGAGGCGCTCCACGATGGTGTCGACGCAGAAGAAGAAGTTCGCGCCCGTGCGGTCCAGCTTGTTGATGAAGCAGATGCGCGGGACGCCGTAGCGGTCAGCCTGCCGCCACACGGTCTCGGACTGGGGCTCGACACCGGCGACACCGTCGAACACCGTCACGGCACCGTCGAGGACGCGCAGCGAACGCTCCACCTCGACGGTGAAGTCGACGTGACCCGGGGTGTCGATGATGTTGATGGTGTTGTCGACGCCGTCGACCGTCCAGTGACAGGTCGTCGCGGCCGACGTGATCGTGATGCCGCGCTCCTGCTCCTGCTCCATCCAGTCCATGGTGGCAGCGCCATCGTGGACCTCACCGATCTTGTACGAGACACCGGTGTAGAACAGGATCCGCTCGGTGGTGGTGGTCTTGCCCGCGTCGATGTGCGCCATGATCCCGATGTTGCGGACCCTGGCGAGGTCAAGGGAGGTTGCAGCCATGGTGGCTCGTTCTCTCTCTGTCTAGTGACGGGGTACGGACTACCAGCGGTAGTGCGCGAAGGCCTTGTTGGACTCGGCCATCTTGTGGGTGTCCTCGCGACGCTTCACGGAAGCGCCCAGACCGTTGCTGGCGTCGAGGATCTCGTTCATCAGGCGCTCGGTCATGGTCTTCTCGCGACGGGCGCGGGAGTAGCCGACCATCCAGCGCAGCGCCAGGGTGCTGGCGCGGCCCGGGCGGACCTCGACCGGAACCTGGTAGGTCGCGCCACCGACACGGCGGGACTTGACCTCGAGGGCCGGCTTGACGTTCTCCAGCGCGCGCTTCAGCGTGACGACCGGGTCCGAGCCGGTCTTCTCGCGAACGCCCTCGAGGGCGCCGTACACGATCCGCTCGGCGGTGGAGCGCTTGCCGTGCAGCAGGATCTTGTTGACCAGCTGGGTGACGACCGGGGAGCCGTAGACCGGGTCGATGATGACCGGGCGCTTCGGGGCGGGGCCCTTACGAGGCATTCTTACTTCTCCTTCTTGGCGCCGTAGCGGCTGCGGGCCTGCTTGCGGTTCTTGACACCCTGGGTGTCGAGCGAACCGCGGATGATCTTGTAGCGGACACCAGGAAGGTCCTTCACACGACCACCGCGCACCAGCACGATGGAGTGCTCCTGCAGGTTGTGGCCCTCGCCCGGAATGTAAGCGGTGACCTCGATCCCGCTGGTGAGGCGCACACGGGCGACCTTACGGAGAGCCGAGTTCGGCTTCTTCGGGGTGGTCGTGTACACACGCGTGCAGACCCCACGACGCTGCGGGGAGCCCTTCAGCGCGGGAGTCTTGTTCTTCTCGACCTTGTCCTGCCGGCCCTTTCGGACCAGCTGCTGGATCGTAGGCACCGTTTCTCCGTTTTCTGTGTGCCAAGGCTTGGTGGAACTAACCTGCGGTGTTCCCTCGCACACGACCCCGTGGTCGACCCACGCGGTCGGGTGTGTTGGGCTATTCCGACACGGAATCCCATGAGCTGATGTACAGCGACGGCGCTCTACGCGCGGCGCGCTGGGAGGCGCTCCGGCTCGGCGCGGCGACCGGTGTGCATGCACGCACAAGGACCCGGGGACACCCCAGGCACAAGGTCAGAGCGTACCTAGCGCATGGGGCGCGGTCAAAACAAATGCAACGCCGCAGGTCGCGGCCTTCGGCCGGATGTCGCCACGGTGTCCCGTACGCGACCGGCCGGTGTCGGGCCGCCCTCCAACCGCTCTACCACAGTCGACGGCCACCCGCCAGCGGGGCGCCGGCGGGGCCGGCGGGCGGGGCGGCGGACCCGCTACGCGGCGCCCGCCAGGATCATCAGCATCCAGAAGGCGCAGCCCAGGTAGCCGAGGACCATCCCGAGGACGGCCGCGCTGTCCCCGTTCATGGTGCGCTCGCGGATCTGCGCCCGGGCGATGTGGCCGGTGACCACCGCGGGCAGCGACAGACCGGTCAGGCCGCACACCACGGAGACCACCGCCAGCGCGTTGGTGGGGCGGACCCGCGGCACCGGAGGCGGCGGCAGGAACGTCGCCGGGACCGGCTGCACGGCCTGCAGCATCGGCGTCACCATCGGCCCGGCCGGCAGGTCGGCCACCAGGGCGGCCAGTTCGCCGTAGGTCCGCGCCTCGGCCACCGCCTCGTGGCGCTGCTCGTACTCCTCGGCGGAGAGCCGGCCCTCGGCGAAGCCCGCCTTCAACACGTCCACCGTCCGGTCGCGGTCCGCGTGGCTCGCCCGCATCGCCGCCTGCGGCGAGGGCACGGGCTGCCAGCCGGGCACCGCCGGCCGGTGGCCGTGCCGATGTGCGGGGCGGGACTCGCCCCACGGTTGAACGGACATCCGCCACCTCCCGGCACCGCGGCGCCCCCGCGCACGCTCGCTGCTCCTCATAGTGCAGGACGAACAGTGGAGCTGAGTAGTTGCCAAATCGGCCCACCGGCCGCCGGAACGGGGTTTCCGGGCGCTGAGCCTCACCCGTTCGACGGACACGCTCAGGGGATGCTCAAAGTGGGCGACAGCCTGTTCGGGCAGTGACAGGCTGGGGCCCGGAAATCCGCTCGACCAGCACTCACCAGTAGCTCGACCAGCGCTCACCAGTAGAGACAGAAGGCTGCCATGCAGGCGTCAGTGCCGCCGCCCTTTGAACCGTCCCCCTCCGGCCACCCAGGACCGGGCACCCCGTCCGCCGTCAGCATCCAGGGCCTGTGGAAGCACTTCGGCAGCCAGGCCGCCGTGGCCGGGCTCAGCCTCGAACTCCCCGCCGGGGCGTTCATCGGCCTGGTCGGACCGAACGGCGCGGGCAAGACCACCACGCTGTCCATGGTCACCGGCCTGCTCCGGCCCGACCAGGGCACCGTGCTGGTGCACGGCGCCGACGTGTGGGCCGACCCGGTCACGGTCAAGGCCCGGATCGGCATCCTGCCCGAGGGCCTGCGGATGTTCGAGCGGCTCAGCGGGCGCGAACTGCTGCAGTACACCGGCCGGCTGCGCGGCCTGCCCGGCGCCGAGGTGGACCGCCGCGCCGAGGAGCTGCTGGCCGTCCTGGACCTCGGCCGGGACGCCGACAAGCTGGTCGCCGACTACTCCACCGGCATGCGCAAGAAGGTCGGCCTGGCCGCCGCGCTGCTGCACAACCCCGACGTGCTGTTCCTGGACGAGCCCTTCGAAGGCGTCGACCCGGTCTCCGCCCAGACCATCCGCGGCGTGCTCAAGCGGTACGCGGCTGCGGGCTCCACGGTGGTCTTCTCCAGCCATGTGATGGAGCTGGTCGAGCAGCTCTGCGACTGGGTCGCGGTGGTCAACGCCGGCCGGGTGATCGCCCAGGGTCCGCTGGACTCCGTCCGGGGCGGGCGCAGCCTGCACGCGGCCTTCCTCGACCTGATCGGCGTCCGCGAGGACGACGGCCAGGCGCTCGGCTGGCTCGGCGGGAACACCCGGTGAGCGGGCGGGGCCGGCGCGTGAACGAGCGAAGCGAGGCGGGCGCATGAGCGCTGTCGTGCCCGACGGACGGACGGTGGTCCGCGCCCTGGTGGCGCTCAAGCTGCGGCTGCTGCGCAACGGGCTGCGCCGCGGCCCCGGCCGTACCGCGGTCTACATCATCGGCGGCCTGTTCGGCCTGGCCTTCGCGGGCGGTGTCGCCGTCGCCATGGCGGCGCTGAACGGGCGTTACGACGGCTCCGCGAACGCCGGGGTGGTGCTGCTCGGCGTGCTCACCCTGGGCTGGGCCGCGCTGCCGCTGTTCCTGTTCTCCAGCGACGAGAGCGCCGACCCGACCCGGCTCACCATGCTGCCGCTGCGGCCCGGCCCGCTGCTGCGCGGCTCGCTGCTGGCCGCGCTGATCGGGCCCGGTCCGCTGATCAGCCTGGTGCTGGTGACCGGCGCGGCGCTGTCCGGCGCCGAGGGGGGTGCTTCGGCCGCGGCTGCGGTGGTCGGGGTGCCGCTCGCGGTGCTCTGCCTGGTGACGCTCTCCCGCGCGGTCGCGGCCGGCAACGCCCGGATGCTCTCCAGCCGGCGCGGCAAGGACTTCGCGATCTTCGGCGGACTGGCCTTCGCACTGCTGGTCCAGGCCGCCAACGTCGGTTCGCAGAGCATCTTCGGCCGTCGGGGCGGGCCGATCGACCTCAGCCCGCTGGCGCCCGTCGCCTCGGTGCTTCGCTGGATCCCGCCGATCAGCGCGGCCGACGCCACCCACACCGCCGGCGAGGGCCGGTACGCGCTGGCGCTGCTGCAGCTGGCCGCGGCCGGGGCGCTGCTGGTCCTGCTGCTGCGCTGGTGGCGGAGCAGCCTGCAGGAGCTGATGGTCACCGCGGACTCCTCCACCCTGGAGGTGGCGCGCGGAGTGCAGACGTCGCGCGGCTGGCGCTTCCTGCCGCAGGGCCGGACCGGCGCGGTGATGCAGCGTCACCTGCGGTACGCCTGGCGCGAGCCGCGGGCCAAGGCGGCGCTGTTCACCAGCATCGGGATGACGCTGGTGATCTGCGCGCTGTCGGTGGTCCAGGGCTGGTCGAGCGTCTACCTGCTGGCGATGACCGGGACCTTCCTCGGGCTGCAGATGCTCAACCTGTTCGGCATGGACGGCTCGGCGTTCTGGATGATCGCCGCCACCCTGAGTACCCCGGCCGACGCCCGGGACGAGCTGCGCGGCCGGGCGTACGCGGTGCTGTCGTACGCCGTCCCGGTCGCAGCGCTGCTCGGGCTGGTGCTGGCCACCGTCACCGGCGACTGGGCCGGGCTGCCGTCCGCGCTCGGCCTGGCGCTGGCGGTGCTCGGCTGCGGCGTCGCGCTCGGCTCGGTGTTCAGCGTGCTCGCGCCGTACACCATGCCGGCCGACAGCAACCCGATGCGCAACGCGGCCCCGGGGCAGGGCGGGCTGATCCTGCTCAACCAGTTCGGCTCGATGGTCGGCGTCGCGCTGCTCGCCCTGCCGGTCGGCGGCTACCTGTTCTGGGCGCTGACCTCGGACGGGCCGACCTGGCCGGTGCTGCTGATCGGCCCGCTCTACGGCGGCCTGATCGCCGCCCTGGGCATCCGGCTGGCGGCCGCCCGACTGCTGGAGCGCACCCCCGAGATCCTGGCCAAGGCGATCGAGCGCTAGCTGTACCGTCCCGTCGGTCGGCTCGGCCACTCCGGCATCATGGGCCGGAGAGGTCGAGCCGTCGAGGAGAGCAGGGACACACCGTGGGCAAGCGCGCGCAGCAGGGCGGGAACGCCGGGCCGCTGCTGGAGCAGGCGGTGCGGTCGGTGCTCACCGCCCCGGACGAGGGGCTGGACCTCGCGCTGGACACCGGGGCCTCGCTGCTGGCCGCCTCGGCCGGGCAGTGGCCTGCGGTCAGCCGGGCGCTGCTGGGGTACGTGGACACCGCCGTGGGCCGCTGCTGGTCGGCGGGCTGGCGCCCGGCCGACCTGGCGCGGGTGGTGCGGCGCACGCTGAAGCCCGTCCACCTGGCGCTCGCGGTGGACCTGATCGCCGCCGAGGGCCGCCGCCACCCCGCCGCGAGCCTGGACCGGCGCTGGCAGGAGCAGCTGCGCGAGCTGGAGCCCGAGGTCTGGTGGCCGGACGACGATCAGTACCTCGGCGCCTTCGCCCACCGGCACCGGCTGGACCGCTTCGCGCTCGCCACCGCCGTCCTGGAGCTGCTGCGCAGCTGGGGCCGGCTGCCCCCGATCGCCCCGGTCGGCCCGGCACCCGGCCAGTCGGTGCGGGCGCAGCGCCCCGCCGAGCCGGTGACCGGTGAGCCGCGGATGCTGGCGCGGATCCGGGCGCTGCTGGCCAAGGCCGAGTCCACCGAGTACCCGGAGGAGGCCGAGGCGCTGACCGCCAAGGCCCAGCAGCTGATGGCCCAGCACAGCATCGACGAGGCGCTGCTGGCCGCGGCCGGTGCCGACCGGGACACCCCGGCGGCGCTGCGGATCGGCGTGGACAACCCGTACGAGGGCCCCAAGACGATGCTGCTGGACGCGGTCGCGGCGGCGAACCGGTGCCGGGTGGTGTGGGCGAAGGAGTTCGGCTTCTGCACCGTGATCGGCTTCGACGGCGACCTGGACGGCGTCGAGCTGCTCTACACCTCGCTGCTGGTGCAGGCCACCCACGCGCTCAACAAGGCCGGCTCCGGCAAGGACTCCCGCAGCAAGGCGTTCCGGCAGTCCTTCCTGGTGGCGTACGCGGCGCGGATCCGCGAGCGGCTGACCACCGCCACCGAGCGGACCACCAGCGCCGCCGCGGCCGGGCGCCACCTGCGCGAGGACGGCACCGAGGAGCAGCTGCTGCCGGACGAGCGGCTGCTGCCCGCGCTGGCCGCCCGCTCGGCGGAGGTGGACGAGGAGGTGGGCCGGCTGTTCCCGAAGCTGGTCTCGCAGCGGGTGCGGGTCAGCGACGGCGAGGGCTGGGCCGCCGGACGGGCCGCCGCCGACCGCGCCGCGCTGCACGGGCGGGGCGAGATCCACAACTGACGGTTCGCCTGATAGAACTACCCCCGCCACGAACGATGGGGGATTCGACGTGACGGAGTCGGCGGCGGAGTCGGGATACCGCGACCGGGTGCGCGGAGCGCTGCTCGGTGGCGCGATCGGCGATGCGCTGGGTTGGCCGGTGGAGTTCCTGCAGCTCCATCAGATCCGGGACCGCTTCGGGCCGCAGGGCGTGACCGCGTTGCCGTCCGGGAGCAGCGGTCCGGTCCAGGTCACCGACGACACCCAGATGACGCTGTTCACCGCCGAGGGCCTGATCCGCGGTTTCGTCCGCGGCTGGTCGGGCGGCGGCGGCTCGGTGCCGGAGGCCATGCACGGCGCCTACCGGCGCTGGCTGCGGACCCAGTACCAGGGCGCGCCGGACACCGAGCCGCAGCCCCGCCCGTACGACGGCTGGCTGCTGGGCCGGCCGTTCCTGTACGCGCGGCGGGCACCGGGCAACGCCTGTCTGAGCGGGGTGTCCGAGCACCCGGTGTTCGAGGCGCCGTCCGCGATCGGGCGGCCGGGGCCGATCAACCCCGGCTCCAAGGGCTGCGGCACGGTGATGCGCTCGGCGCCGTTCGGACTGGCCCGCCTCGGCGTCGAGCAGTCCTTCGGGCTGGCCGTGCAGTGCGCCCAGCTCACCCACGGGCACCCGACCGGCTACCTCGCGGCGGGCGCCTTCGCGGCGCTGGTCGAGCGGCTGGCGGCCGGGACGGAGCCGTGGGCGGCGGTCGGCGAGACGGTCGAGCAGATCCGCGAGCTGCCGAAGTCCAAGGAGACCGTCCAGGCGCTGGCCCGGGCCGTGCGGCTCGCCCAGGAGGCCGAGCCCTCGGCGGACACGGTGGAGCGGGTCGGGCTGGGCTGGATCGCCGAGGAGTGCCTGGCCATCTCGGTGTACGCGCTGCTGGCCGCGACCCTCGACCCCGACCCGGTGCGCACGGCGCTGCTGCTGTCGGTGAACCACTCCGGGGACAGCGACTCCACCGGCGCGGTCTGCGGCAACCTGGTCGGGGCCGCGTACGGCGCCTCGGCGCTGCCCGCCGAGTGGGCCGGGGTGGTCGAGGGGCGGGCCGAACTGCTGACCGTCGCGGACGACCTGCTGGTGCTGTTCGGCAGCCGCGACCCGGGCCACCCGGCGCTCGGCGGGCGCTACCCGGCCTGGTAGGCCCTACTTCGCCTGCGGGTCGGTGACCTGGCCGAGGAACAGCGGCCGCCCGCCCGAGGTGTCCCGGATCAGGAACAGGAACGGCCGGTCGATGTGCAGCTGGGCGGGCTTGTCCGGGGCGGGCGCCGCCCCGGCGGCGATCCCGACGCCGCTGCCGGCGGCCGCGACCGTGCCCTCCTCGTCCACCTGGACGGTGGCCTTCTGCACCACCGTGCTGACGAGGAGCGGATCCTTGGCGATGCCGCTGAGGTCGGCGTTGTCGAAGACCGTGTGGACGCCGAGCGAGCGCAGCGCGGGGGTGAGCTCGTTGGACGTGTCGAAGTGGAAGCGCGGCAGCTGCAGGTCGACGGGCCGCTCGGCGAGGCCGTCGAGGATCCGGTCGAGCTGGGGCTGGTCCAGTCCCTTGGTGAAGGCGGCGAAGCCGCCCTGGGCGGGGACGATCAGGTCCATCACCAGGTTGCCGCCCGCGTAGGGGAGTTCGACGGCCTGCCAGGGCTCGCCGACGATCCCGCCGGAGCCGTCGGCGTACTTGAAGTCACCGGTCTGGCTCATCAGGGGGACGGACGGGGCGGAACCGTCGAGCTTGTGGAACGGGCGGTCGGCAGTCTGGGCCGGCTTGAACGCCGAGGCCCACTTCGCCTTGAGGTAGAGCGCGTCGGTGAGCACCGCCCGGGTGTCCGGGGTGATCGCGTTCGGCGCGAACAGGTCCTTGATCCGCCCCTCGGTGGCCTTCTCCACGGCCGCGTTGACGGCCTTGCGGGAGCCCTCCGGGTCCTTCTTGAAGTCGGTGGTGTGCACTCCGGCGTCGAAGGCGGCCGCGAGGGTGGCCAGGTAGTCGGGCTCCACCGGGAGGCCCTGCTGCGTCCAGACCTCGTCGCTCTGGCGCAGGGTGAGTCCGTCGGTGGTCGGCACGGGTCGGTTCAGCGCGCCGGTGGCGAGGGCGTACTGCTTCGGGTCGAGGTCGGTGTGGAGGGCCTTGGCGAGCTCGTCCGCGGTCGCGCCGCGGGCGCCGGGGAGCAGCATGGCGAGCACGGTGGCCAGGCCGGACGGGGAGACCACGAGGTTGCGTCCGGCGTCGTCCGGCTTGGCGGTGAGGGCGTGCAGGAGATCCAGGCCGAAGGCGTCGGTGGCCTTCGCGGTGGCGGCCACCTGGGCCGGATCGACCGCGGGCCGGCTGGCCGGCGCGGAGGCCCTCACCTCCGCGCCGGTCGGGGCCCCGGTGCTGCCGCAGCCGGCGACCAGCGGCGCGGCGAGCGCGGCGGCGAGGAGCAGCGCCGCAGGGCGGCGGACGGCGCGGCGACGGGTTCCGGTGCTGCTGTTCGTCATGGCCCTTCGACGCGGCACCCCGCTTCCGGGTTCCGCCTCGGCTACCGGACGACGGGAATCCGGCCGCTTCGCCAGTCATCGAGCCGCTTGCGGATGCTCGCGACCATGGGTAGCGCGTCCACCTCGTCCGGGTGGAACCAGGCGACTTCGAAGGACTCGTCCGAGGTGCGGAGGCTGCCGCCGACAGCCCGTCCGAGGAGGCAGATGGAGAACTCCTGGCGGACCTCCCCGTCGTCGTACGCGAAGACGTGGCCCGGGTTCGTGTAGGTGCCGACGATCCCGGTGATCTCGACCTCGATACCGGTCTCCTCGTGGGTCTCGCGGATCCCGCATCCCGCAAGGGATTCGCCCAGCTCCATCTTTCCGCCGGGCAGTGCCCACATGCCGTTGTCGGTGCGCCGCTGCAACAGAACTCGGCCTGTCTCGTCCACCGCGACCACGGAAGCAGCCGGAACCAGGCTGTTGGGCTCGGGGGCATTCGGGTCGTCTTCGTAGTCACGCCTGGCCATGCTCGGTCGCCTCCCAGATGTTCCGCCCCCGCACCCAAAGTTCTTCGACGTGATCGGCGAAGCGGTCGAACATGCCGTCAGGCTGGCTTCGCCTCAGGTGAAGCATCGGTGAGTCATGGCCGACCCGCCGGGCGAGGATCGGCGTCACGATCATCTCATCGTCGAACCGGAAGACGGACAGGTTGACGTGGCCGGTCTCGAACCGGCCCTCGATGTTCCCGACCGGACGAAGTCGCTCCAACTCGCTTATCGTCACGGCAATGCGGGTGGACAGGGTGAGCGGCACACCTTCCTCCGCCTCCCGAGCCCTGGTCACCGGGCTGTCCGGGTCGCCGATCAGAAACCGAACCCGGCAGCCGACCAGCGCTTTTCGCCGGAGCGCGCCGGCAAGGTTGGCCTGCTCCAACCACAGGAAGTAGTTGGTGTAGCCGGCGAAGGTCAGTTCCTTCTGCGCCTTGGTGATCAGCGAGCGCCAGAGGGAGGACGGTGCAGCCGATCGATACGGGAAGACCTGGACGATCTCACGGTCCGGTCCCGTTTTGAGCGCCGAGCTGACGGCAGTGGGCCACAAGGCGGTTTCCTCCTCACCTAACGCCTCGCAGGCCGCCCATCGGTGCCGGGCGTGGGGGATGCGGGTTGGGTTGGCGATCCAGCGACTGATCGTCTTGACGTCGACGCCGCAAGCTTCTGCGAGCTGTGTTTCCGTCATCTTGGCATTCGCCAGCGCCCGCCGGAGAGCGTGGTTCACGCCCCACCTGGTCAAGCTGTACCCGGCCGACCCCGGATCGCTCCGGTGAAGCGGCGCCGCCTGCGGGCCCGACTCGATCGTTTCCGCACGTGGTGGTGGTTGGACGGTCAGTTCCTGCGACCGATCCGGGCCATCTCACCGAGTAGGCGTGCCGCCCACCGCGAGGTGACGCGGTGGTGCGGCGAGCCTGGGTATCTCGACAGCTACCGGATGCAGCTGATGCGACGGATCTGGCGGGAACACACGGGAGTTGACGACCCGCCGATCGGCCTGAACGAGGCGGTGCTGTTCCGGCGGATCTTCGGCCGCGAGACCGGGCCTTGACCGCTCAGTCCCAGAGCGCCCCGAGCGCCAGCAGCTCGTCCCGGTACTCGATCCGCTCGACCCACTCCCCCGGCCAGACCGCCTCGCCGTGGTGGGCGCCCGCGAAGGCGCCGGTCAGGCAGGCGAGCGAGTCGGAGTCGCCACTGGAGTAGGCGGCCCGGCGCACGGCGGCGACCGGGTCGTCCGGCAGCAGCAGGAAGCAGAGCAGGCCGGTGCCGAAGGCCTCCTCGGCGACCCAGCCCTCACCGGTGGCCAGGCACGGGTCGGCCTCCAGGTCGGGCGCGGCGAGCGCGGCCTCCAGCTGGTCGAGCACCTTGAGGCAGTCGTCCCAGCCGCGGGCGAGAACGGCCTGCGGCGAGGCGCCGTACCAGCGCGCGGCGAGGTCACCGAGCCAGAACTCGTCGTAGCGCTCGCGGCTCGCCAGCGCGTACGCCCGCAGCACCGCGGGCAGTCCGGCCGGCGGGAGGCCCTCGGCCAGCTTGCGGACGGCGTAGGCGGTGAGGTCGCTGGCGGCGAGCGCGGTCGGGTGGCCGTGGGTGAGTGCGGACTGCAGCTGGGCGGCGCCGGAGAGCTGTCGGGCGTCCAGGTCGCGGATCAGCCCGATCGGGGCGACCCGCATGTTGGCGCCGCAGCCCTTGGAGCCGACGTCGCTGGCCTGCTGCCAGCGGTACTCGGGGTGGCTGAGCCGCTCGCAGGCGCGCAGGCAGGTCATGCCGGGGGCGCGGTTGTTCTCCGGGGAGCGCCACCAGTCGACGAACTCCTCGCGGACCGGCCGCTCCAGTCGGAGTGGGGTGAGTGGCCCGCGTTCCAGGGCGGTGCGCAGGCCGCGGCCGAGGGCGAGCGTCATCTGGGTGTCGTCGGTGACCAGCGCCCGCTCGGGCAGCGGGAGTCGCCGCCAGTCCGGATGGTCGGCGGCGATCTGCTCGACACTCTTGAACTCGGTCACCCGGCCGATCGCGTCCCCGATCGCCAGCCCCAGCAGCGCCCCCGTCGCCTTGCCCACGGCAGCTCCCCCCTCTTCCTGTTACAGCTCGACCTGCAGTTCCTTGAGTCCCCGGATCACATAGCCCGGGTTCCACTCGGGCTCGCGGACCAGCCGCAGGCCCGGGGCCCGGCGCAGCAGGGTGCCGTAGGACTCCGTGAGCTCCAGTCTGGCAAGAGGCGCGCCGAGGCAGA
Organism: Kitasatospora sp. NPDC018058; assembly: GCF_044327205.1. Lineage (NCBI taxonomy): Bacteria > Bacillati > Actinomycetota > Actinomycetes > Kitasatosporales > Streptomycetaceae > Kitasatospora > Kitasatospora sp. NPDC018058. The sequence goes on from NZ_JBIRFA010000011.1 coordinate 209,664, forward strand.
AGTGGATTCCGGCGCCGAAGGTGATGTGGGGGTTGTCGGTGCGGCCGAGGTCGAGGCGGTCGGGGTCGGCGAAGCGCTCGGGGTCGCGGTTGGCGGAGCCGAAGAGGAGGGCGATCTCGGCGCCGCGCGGGATGGTGACGCCGCTGACCTCGATGTCCTCCAGCACCCAGCGCTCGAACATCTGCAGCGGGGTGTCCCAGCGCATCAGTTCCTCGACGGCGGTGGGCAGCAGTTCGTCGACCGAGCCGCGCAGCCGGGCGAGTTCCCCGGGGTTGCGGAACAGCGCCCACCAGCCGTTGCCGGTGGTGTTGACGGTCGCCTCGTGGCCGGCGTTGAGCAGCAGCACGCAGGTGGAGACCATCTCCTGCTCGCTGAGCGCGTCGGAGCCCTCCTGGGCCTGGATGAGTGCGCTGATCAGGTCGTCACCCGGGTTCGCCCGGCGCTCGTGGATCAGGGTGCGCAGGTAGTCGGAGAACTCGATGCTCGCGGTGACGGCCCGGCGGGCGGCCTCCTCGGTCGGGTTGAGCTCGAACATCCCGGTGATGTCGGCGGACCAGGGGCGCAGCAGGTGCCGGTCGCTCTCCGGGACGCCGAGCATCTCGGCGATCACGGCGACCGGCAGCGGCTCGGCGACGGCGGCGAGCAGGTCGCCGCCGCCGGCCGCGAGCAGCCCGTCGACCAGTTCGCCGGCCAGGCGCCGGACGGTCGGCCGCAGTCCCTCGACCATGCGCGGGGTGAAGGCCTTGGAGACCAGACGGCGGATCCGGGTGTGGTCGGGGGCCTCCAGGTCGAGCAGCCCGTGGTCGTTGAGGGTGTGGAAGGGCTCGTGCGCCGGGTCGGGCTCGGGGCGGCCGAAGTCCTGGTGGGTGTAGCGGTGGGTGTAGGTGCGGCCGAGCCGCCGGTCGCGCAGCAGGGCGCTGACGTCCTCGTGGCGCGAGACGAGCCACTGGTTCGTCGGCTCGTAGTACGTCACCGGCGCGTGCTCGCGCAGCTCGGCGTACGCGTCGTACGGGTGGGCCACGAACGCCGCCGACCAGGGGTCGAACTTCGCCGTCGTCGTCATCGCTCGATCACTCCAGGCCGTGAGGGGAAGCCGGAATGATCATCGTACGCATGCGGTGCGTCCGTGAGGAGACTCTTCCGGCCGCCCCTCTTCTCACGCCCCTTCCGTCACCAGCCGCCGCACCAGCTCGGGCAGCGCCCGGGAGATCGGCTCCCGGATCACCTCGGCCGCGGCCTCGTCGAAGGGGGTCGGCTCGCCGTTCATGACGATCAGCCGGGCGCCGCCCTCCACCGCGATCTGCGGCAGCGCGGCCACCGGGTAGACCTGGAGGCTGGTGCCCACCGCGACGAAGATGTCGCAGGCCTTGGCGATCGCGTCGGCCTGCTCCAGCACCACCGGGTCCAGGTTCTCCCCGAACATCACCGTCCGAGGCTTGAGGACGCCGCCGCAGTCCCGGCACGCCGGGTCCGGCTCGCCCGCCTCGACCCGCGCCAGCGCCTCCTCCATCGTCCCGGTGGCCCGGCAGCGCACGCACTGCACCTCCCGGGCGGTGCCGTGCAGTTCGAGCACCTTGCGGGCGGGCAGGCCGGCCCGCTGGTGCAGCCCGTCCACGTTCTGGGTCAGCACCCGCACCGGCAGCCCGGAACGCTCCAGGTCCACCAGCGCGCGGTGCCCTGCGTTCGGCTCGGCGGCCAGCGCGCCGGCGTCGCGGCGCATCAGCCAGGCCCGCTTGCGCACCTCCGGATCGGCCAGGTACGGGCCGATGGTCACGAGCCTCTGCGCCGACGGGTCCTTCTGCCACAGCCCCTGCGGGCCGCGGTAGTCGGGGATGCCGGAGTCGGTCGAGATGCCCGCGCCGGTGAGCACGGCGATCAGGGGGCGCTTCGTGTTCATACCCGGGACGGTACGACCGCCGCCCCGCCCGCGGCCACCGAAAATCCGGTGCGCCCGGTCAACTCCCGCCGCACACTGGGCCGGTCACCCGCCGTACCGCGAAGGAGCCCCGTGCAGGGAGCAGTCAGCGTCTCGCCCGCCCAGATCCCCGAGCTGCTGCTCGGGCTGGCCACCGTCCGTCCGGTCTTCCTCTGGGGAGCGCCCGGGATCGGCAAGTCCTCCCTGGTCAGGGCGTTCGCCGAGTCGCTCGGCCTGGAGTGCGTGAGCCTGGTCGGCACCCAGCTCGCCCCGGAGGACCTGATCGGCGTCCCCCAGCTCACCCCGGAGGGCCGCTCCCGGTTCTGCCCGCCCGAGCAGATCGCCCGCGACGAGCCGTACTGCCTGTTCCTGGACGAGCTCAACGCCGCCTCGCCGGACGTCCAGAAGGCCTTCTACTCGCTGATCCTGGACCGCCGGATCGGCTCGTACGAGCTGCCGCCCGGCTCGATCGTGATCGGCGCCGGGAACCGTGCCACCGACGGCGCGCTGGCCCGCCCGATGGCGTCCGCGCTGGTCAACCGCATGGTCCACGTCCATCTGCGGGCCAGCTCCGAGGACTGGCTGCGGTGGGCCCACGGCGCCGGCATCCACCCCTGGGTCGTCGACTACCTCACCGACCGGCCCGACCACCTGTGGTCCGCCCCGCCCAAGACCGAGGAGCCGTTCTCCACCCCGCGCGCCTGGCACATGCTCTCCGACACGCTGCACTCCTTCGGTCCCAGCCTGGACGTGGTGGCACCTCCCAGCCGCCAGGCTGGGGAAGAGACCCTCAAGGTGCTCGCGCACGGCCTGCTCACCCCCCAGCACGCGGTCGCCTTCTGCGGCTACGCGAAGATCGTCCGCAACTCGTACGGCCTGGAGGCGATCCTCAAGGGCGACGCCCGCTGGCCACACCGGCTGGAGGACCGCGACCTGCTCTACTACCTCGCCGACTCCTTCCGCGGCCGCCTGGTCAAGGAACTGCCCACCAGCAAGGAGCACGCCTCGGGGGCCCAGCGGCAGACCGCCTTCCGGGCCAAGTCGCTGCTGGTGCAGCTGGCCGAGATCTCGGTCGAGGTCGCCCAGACGGTGATCGCCGACGGCGCGGACGGCAACCCGGTGCTGCCCGCCTGGTTCCTGATCGAGGCCGCCCGGGACATGCCCCGGCTGGTCGAGGCCCGCCGGTGAAGCGCGCCCCGGCCGACCGGAAGAAGCCGGACCCGGGGGCGGAGATCTTCGCCGAGGGCGTCCGACTGCTGCGCCGCAACCCGGCCTTCGCCGCCCTCAAGGCCGACTTCTGCCGCCGCGACGACTGTCCGCACGCGCCCGTCGGCGGCTGGGCGGTGGTCGACTCCGACGCCACCGTCCACGTCAACCCGCGCCGCCGCGCCGAGCCCGAGGAGTGGGCCTGGGTGCTGGCGCACTGCCTGCTGCACCTGGGCTTCGGCCACGTCCCGGCCGCCCGGGGCACCCGCGTCCAGCCCGACGCTTACGAGACGGCCGCCCGCTGCGCGGTGGTCAACCGCTTCCTCGCCACCTTCCCGATCGGCCGCGCCCCGGTCGCCCTCCCCCAGGAGTACCCCGGCGGCGACGAGGACGAGCTGGCCGACCGCTGGCGCCGCGACGGCCTGCCGCCGGCCGGCACCGCCGGGGCGGACGGCACCGCGGGCGCCACCGCCGACCAGCTGCTGGTCGAGTGGACGGGCTACGGGAAGCACCCGCAGGACTGGGCCGCCGCCTTCGCCGCCGCGCTCACCCGCACCATGTCCGCCGCGATGGACCGGGCCGGCGGCCGGATCGACCGGGAGACCGGCGAGCGGCTGCCCGAACGGCCCTGGACCAGGGCGCTCAACTGGTTCGTCTCGTCCTACCCACTGCTGGGCGGCCTCGCGGCCGGCCTCACCGTCGTCGCCGACGCCGAGCTCGCCCGCGCGCACGACATCGCCGTCGCCGCGGTCAACGCCGAGGCCGGCGAGATCTACGTCAACCCGCTGCGCCACCACACCGACGAGGAGTGGCGGTTCATCCTCGGCCACGAGATGCTGCACGCCGCCCTGCGGCACGGCGAGCGCCTCGGTGGACGGGACCCGTTCCTGTTCAACGTCGCCGCCGACTACGTCATCAACGGCTGGCTGCTGGAGATGGGCGTCGGCGAGATGCCCGAAGGACTGCTGCACGACCCGCAGTTGAAGGGCCTGTCGGCCGAGGAGGTGTACGACCGGATCGTCGGCGACCAGCGCCGGATCCGCCGTCTCGCCACCCTGGCCGGGAAGAACCGCCCGGACGTCCTCGGCGAACCGCTGGACCGCGGCCCGCGCGACTACGTGGACCTGGACGACTTCTACCGGCGCGGCCTGCAGCAGGGCTTCGAGCTGCACCAGCGCGAACGCGGCCTGCTCCCGGCCGGGTTGGTCGAGGAGATCCGGGCGCTCGCCCACCCGCCGCTGCCCTGGGACGCCCGACTGGCGCGCTGGTTCGACGAGTTCGTCCCGAGCCCGGAGCCGGTGCGCAGCTACTCCCGCCCGGCCCGTCGGCAGTCCGCCACCCCGGACATCCCCCGGGCCGGCCGCTACCGCCCCGAGGAGGAGGTGCCGCGCTGCACCTTCGGGGTCGTCCTGGACACCTCCGCGTCGATGAGCCGGACGCTGCTCGGCAAGGCGCTCGGCGCGATCGCCTCGTACGCCGCCGCCCGGGACGTCCCGGCCGCCCGGGTGGTGCACTGCGACGCCGCCCCGCACGACGCCGGGTACCTCCCGGTCGAGGAGATCGCCGGGCGGCTGCGGGTGCACGGGCGCGGCGGCACCGTCCTCCAGCCCGGCATCGACCTGCTGGAGCGCGCCGAGGACTTCCCGCCCGGGGCGCCCCTCCTGGTCATCACCGACGGCGAGTGCGACGTGCTGCGGGTGCGCCGCGAGCACGCCTTCCTCGTCCCGCGCGGCGCGGGGCTGCCGTTCACCCCGCGCGGACCGGTCTTCCGGATGAGCTGATCGGCCCGTCAGGCCAGCGCCGCGCGGGACGCGAGGCCCGGGCGGGTGAGCGGGGCGAGCGCGCCGAGGTAGCAGGCGGCGGCGAGCGGGATGAAGGCCAGGTCGGCGGCCGAGGCGACGGTGCCGACCAGCATCAGGACCGGGCTCCACCAGCGCAGCGTCCGGGCCACGCCCACCGAGGCGGCGACCAGCAGGGCCAGCAGGCCGACGTAGAACAGCAGCGGGCCGACCTTGTAGACGACGGGCAGCACCCCGGGGACGTCCTGGACGCGCTCGAACAGCCGCGCCTGCTCGTCCTTGGTGGACGAGGCCAGACCGACGTACAGGTCGATCCCGATCTGCACCAGCGAGGCCGCCAGGCCGACGAGCGCCGTACCCAGCGCGGTGTTCGCGGCCAGCCGCCCGACCGTGGTCCCGCGCGGGGCGAGCAGTCGGCGCAGGGCGAACAACACCGGGGCGAACAGCAGCAGGCCCGCGAACATCGCGGTGTGCCCGGCGGTCCAGCCGAGGCCCGGGGCGCGGGAGCCGGGCACCAGGCGGATACCGCCGTAGAGGGCCATCAGCGCGGGGGCGCCGACGGCGGCGTAGCAGGCGAGGCGGCTGTTCCGGAGGGCGTTCATGCGAGGTTCTCCCGTGGTGGTGTCCGTGGACCGTTCCGACACCCCAGAGCCTCCCGGCCGGGGCCCTCGTCACGGATCACCCGCACCGGCGAACTCCCGGCCTCCCCCGCTGGAGGGAGCCGGTCAGGGGACCGGTCAGGGGACCGGTCAGGGGACCGGTCAGGGGACCGGTCAGACCCCGCCCGTAGGGAGCCGGTCAGGCCTCCCCCGCCACCACCGCTCCGGCCTCGTACGCGAACACCACCGCGTGCACCCGGTCGCGCAGCCCGAGCTTGCTCAGCACATTGCTGACGTGCGTCTTCACGGTGTGCTCGCTGACCACCAGCTCGGCCGCGATCTCCGCGTTGGACAGCCCGCGCGCGATCAGCCGCAGCGTCTCCTGCTCGCGCAGGGTCAGCTGCTCCAACAGCTTGGACGGCGGCCGCACCGCCCGCTCCGGCGCTCCCGGACGGCGTGCGGCGAACTCGCCGATCAGCCGCTTGGTCACCGAGGGCGCGAGCAGCGCCTCCCCCGAGGCGACCATCCGCACCCCGTGCGCCAGGTCGTCCCGGCGGACGTCCTTGAGCAGGAATCCGCTGGCACCCGCGTACAGGGCGTCGAAGACGTAGTCGTCGATGTCGAAGGTGGTCAGCATGATCACCTTGGTGGACGGGAACTCGGCGCACACCCGGCGGGCCGCCTCCAGCCCGTCCATCACCGGCATCCGGACGTCCAGAAGCAGCACGTCCGGGTGGTGCTCGCGCACCGCCTCGACCGCCTCGGCGCCGTCGCACGCCTCGGCCACCACCTCGATGTCCGGCTGCGCGTCCAGGATCATCCCGAACCCGGCCCGCACCAGCTCCTGGTCGTCCGCGACCACCACCCGTATCGACGTCATCCGCCCACCCTCTCCACCACGCCCGCCGGCCCCAGCGGCAGCCGGACACCCACCAGGAAACCCTTGCCCTCCGGCCCCGGACCGGCCTCGGCCCGGCCGCCGCAGGCCGCCGCCCGCTCGCGGATGCCGACCAGCCCGCGCCCGCCGGACCAACCGGCCACCGTACGGTCGACCGCCAGCGGCACGCCGCGCCCGTTGTCGGAGACCAGGACCTCCAGCACGTCACCGGCGCGCCGTACCCGGATCGCGGCCCGGTCGGCCCCGGAGTGCTTGACGGTGTTGGTCAGCGCCTCCTGCACGATCCGGTACGCCGCCGCCTCCACGTCGGCGGGCACCGCGTCCAGCCCGTCGGCGAGTTCGAACTCCACCTCCAGGCCGGCCCGGCGCACCCGCTCCGCCACCTCGGCGAGTTCGGCCAGCCTGGGCTGCGGCGCCAGTTCCCGCCCCGCCTCCGGATCCTTCAACACCCCGAGCACCCGGCGCAGTTGGACCATCGCATCGCGACCCGAGTCGGCGATGGTGTCGAAGGCGCGGATCGCCCGGTCCGGATTGCCGTGCACCACCAGCGGCCCGGCCTCGGCCTGAATGATCATCAACGACACGGCGTGCGCCAGGATGTCGTGCATCTCCCTGGCGATCCGGGCCCGCTCCTCCGCGACCGCCCGCGCCGACTCGCTGGCCGCCCGCTCACCGGCCTCCCGCGCCCGCTCCGCCTGGATCCGGGCCAACTCCCGCTGGGTGCGCACCAAGGCGCCGAAGACGAAGGAACCGCCCGAGGTGAGCACGCTGAACAGCGCGCCGTTCGGCGAGTGGGTGCCGATCACGTTGGCGACCACCACCACCGCCAGCACCGACCAGCGCTGCCGGTTGGAGAACCGCTCCGCCACGGTGTACATCCCGATCACGGCGTACAGCGGCACCTGCGGGTTCGCCGAGTGCGCGGTGACCGACAGCGCCAGCGAGGGCGCGCTGCCCACGATCAGCAGGAGCAGCGAGACCCGGCGCCGCCAGGGCAGGTACAGCGCGGTGGACACCGCCAGCAGGTAGACCCACCAGGGCCAGTCCGTGTCGTCGTTGTAGACCGACCAGACCGACACCGCCGCCGAGCAGACCGCCAGGAAGGTGTCCAGCACATACGGGCTCAGCCCGGTCGTCCATGTCCGCCAACGCGCCACGCGCTCCACCGTCGCACCTCCCCCGTACCCGGGGGCCCCGCCCCCGCGGAGAAGATCATGCCCTACCGGCAGAACCTCAGGCACCGCCCGGTCAGACACCGCTGACCGTCACACCGCCGGTCTCCGCCCGCGCGGTGATGCTGTGCGCCGCGCCCGGCTGGGAGCGGATGCTCACGTCCGTCCCACCCGTCGTGGCCTGCGCGTTCACGGTGTACGTCTCCCCGGACGGCACCTTCAGCTTCACCCCGCCGTTCGAGGTCGTCGCCTCCACCTTCGACGGCGCGCTCGCGAAGTCGGCGCGCACGCCCCCGTTCACCGCGGTCAGCCGCACCTGCGGGGAGGTCAGCCCGCTGGCCTCGATCCCGCCGTTCTGCACGTCGGCCTCCGCCTCGGCGGCCAGCCCGGACAACTTGATGCCGCCGTTGCCCTCCTTGACCCGCACCTTGGTCCCGGCCGGCACCTGCACGGTGTACCCGACCCCGCAGGAGTCGCAGTCGTACGTCAGCCGGAGCACGCCGTCCTTCACCTCGTGGGTGCTCTTCGGCGCTTCCCCCTTGTAGTTCTGGTTCTCGACCACGTGCACCGCGTCACCGCCGCCGGTGACCACCACGCCGCCGTTCCGCCCCTCGACCACCAGCTCCTTGACCTGCTCGGCCACCCCGTAGCCGACCGTCCGGTGCTCCTGGTCGTCCCCGATCGGCAGACAGCCCGACATCCCGACCAGCACCCCCGCCGTGATCGCCATCGCGCCCAGCACCCGCTTCATCTCCGGCCCCCTTCGCAAGCCCCGTCATCCCGACACCGAGAAGCCTCCCGCAGCGACCCCCTCCGCCACCTCCCTCGCCGGAGCGGTTCCCGCGACTCCCCCACGAGGGGGAGGCCGAGGGGCTTCACCCGGCAGGGCTTTCGGCCGCAGCGTCGTCGGGATGCGGAACCGAGGGGAATTCGGGGATTCCCCGACGGCCCGGCCGGTTCGCGAGTAGCTTGTCTGCCCGCGCTCAACCACCCGCGCACCCCTGTCGAGGCGAAAGGCAGGCCCGGCAGCCGGAAACGCCGCAGGGCGGCCACCCCGTGAGGGGTGACCGCCCTGGCGATCAGCGGCCGTCGCCGGCCGATGAGGTGACTCAGCCGGTGTACGGGCCGTAGTCGTAGTCGTCCAGCGGAACCGCCTGGCCGGAGCCGGCGCCGAAGGGCGACAGGTCGTAGTCGTCGTAGCCGACGGCCGAGTACATCGCGGCCTTGGCTTCCTCGGTCGGCTCGACCCGGATGTTGCGGTAGCGGGGCAGACCCGTACCGGCCGGGATGAGCTTACCGAGGATGACATTCTCCTTGAGGCCCAGCAGCGGGTCCGACTTGGCGTGGATCGCCGCGTCGGTGAGGACCCGGGTCGTCTCCTGGAAGGAGGCGGCCGACAGCCAGGACTCGGTGGCCAGCGAGGCCTTGGTGATACCCATCAGCTGCGGACGGCCGGAGGCGGGGTGACCGCCCTCGGAGACCACACGACGGTTCTCCTGCTCGAAGCGGCCGCGCTCGACCAGCTCGCCCGGCAGCAGCTCGGCGTCGCCCGACTCGATGATCGTCACGCGGCGGAGCATCTGCCGGATGATGATCTCGATGTGCTTGTCGTGGATCGACACACCCTGCGAGTTGTAGACCTTCTGGACCTCGGCGACCAGGTGGATCTGGACGGCACGCTGGCCCATGATGCGCAGGACGTCGTGCGGGTTGGTGGCACCCATGGTCAGCTTCTGGCCGACCTCGACCGCCTCGCCCTCGCTGACCAGCAGCTTCACGCGCTTGGACACCGGGTACGCGATCTCGTCGGTGCCGTCGTCCGGCGTGATGACGATCTTGCGGGTCTTCTCGGTGTCCTCGATCCGCGCCCGGCCGGTGGCCTCCGAGATCGGGGCCACACCCTTGGGGGTACGGGCCTCGAAGAGCTCGACGACACGCGGCAGACCCTGGGTGATGTCGTCACCGGCCACACCACCGGTGTGGAAGGTACGCATGGTCAGCTGGGTACCGGGCTCACCGATGGACTGGGCGGCGATGATGCCGACCGCCTCACCGATGTCGACCAGCTTGCCGGTGGCCAGCGAACGGCCGTAGCAGAAGGCACAGGTGCCGACGGCCGACTCACAGGTCAGGATCGAGCGGACCTTGACCTCGGACACGCCGTGGCGGATCAGCTCGTCGATCAGCACGTCACCGAGGTCGGTGTTGGCGGTGGCCAGCAGCTTGCCGTCGACGGTGATGTCCTCGGCGAGCATGCGGGCGTACACGCTGGTCTCGACGTCCTCGGCCTTGCGCAGCACGCCGTCGGCGCCCACGGAACCGATCGACAGCTTCAGGCCGCGCTCGGTGCCGCAGTCCTCCTCGCGAATGATGACGTCCTGGGAGACGTCGACCAGACGACGGGTGAGGTAGCCGGAGTCGGCGGTACGGAGGGCGGTGTCGGCCAGACCCTTACGGGCACCGTGGGTGGAGATGAAGTACTCCAGCACGGTGAGACCCTCACGGAACGACGCCTTGATGGGCCGCGGGATGGTCTCGTTCTTGGCGTTCGACACCAGACCACGCATACCGGCGATCTGACGCATCTGCATCATGTTTCCACGAGCACCCGAGTCGACCATCATGAAGATGGGGTTCGTCTTCGGGAAATTCGCGGCCATGGCGTCCGCGACCTCGTTGGTCGCCTGGGTCCAGATGCCGACGAGCTCCTGCTTGCGCTCGTCGTTGGTGATCAGACCGCGCTCGTACTGCTTCTGGACCTTCTCCGCCTTCGCCTCGAAGCCCTCCAGGATCTGGGGCTTGCTCGGCGGGACGATGACGTCCGAGATCGAGACGGTGACACCCGAACGGGTCGACCAGTGGAAGCCGGCCGCCTTCAGGTTGTCCAGGGTCGCCGCGACGACGACCTTCGGGTAGCGCTCCGCCAGATCGTTGACGATCGCGGAGAGCTGCTTCTTGCCCACCTCGTAGTCGACGAACGGGTAGTCCTCGGGCAGCAGCTCGTTGAAGAGCGCGCGGCCCAGGGTGGTGGTCAGGCGGAAGGGCTCGCCGTCGAACCAGGTCGACTGGCCGTCCTCGTCCACCGGGGCGGTCCAGCCGCGCGGCGGGACGGTGCCGGCGCCGAGGCGCAGCTCGATCGGGGCCTGGACGTCCAGGTCGCGGGCGTCGAAGGCCATGATTGCCTCGGCGGTCGACGAGAAGGAGCGGCCGGCGCCCTTCACGTTGTCGCGGTCCGAGGTCAGGAAGAACAGACCGAGCACCATGTCCTGGGTCGGCATGGTGACGGGGCGACCGTCGGCCGGCTTCAGGATGTTGTTCGAGGACAGCATCAGGATGCGGGCCTCGGCCTGCGCCTCCGCGGAGAGCGGCAGGTGGACGGCCATCTGGTCACCGTCGAAGTCCGCGTTGAACGCGGTGCAGACGAGCGGGTGGATCTGGATGGCCTTGCCCTCGACCAGCTGCGGCTCGAAGGCCTGGATGCCGAGGCGGTGCAGGGTGGGCGCACGGTTCAGCAGGACCGGGTGCTCGGCGATGACCTCTTCGAGCACGTCCCACACGACCGGGCGGGCACGCTCGACCATGCGCTTCGCCGACTTGATGTTCTGCGCGTGGTTCAGGTCGACCAGGCGCTTCATCACGAACGGCTTGAAGAGCTCCAGCGCCATGGCCTTCGGCAGACCGCACTGGTGCAGCTTGAGCTGCGGGCCGACGACGATGACCGAACGGGCCGAGTAGTCGACTCGCTTGCCGAGCAGGTTCTGGCGGAAACGACCCTGCTTGCCCTTCAGCATGTCGCTGAGGGACTTCAGCGGGCGGTTGCCCGGGCCGGTGACCGGACGGCCGCGGCGGCCGTTGTCGAACAGCGCGTCGACGGCCTCCTGGAGCATGCGCTTCTCGTTGTTCACGATGATCTCGGGGGCACCGAGGTCGAGAAGGCGCTTCAGGCGGTTGTTGCGGTTGATGACGCGGCGGTACAGGTCGTTCAGGTCGGAGGTCGCGAAGCGGCCACCGTCCAGCTGCACCATCGGACGCAGGTCCGGCGGGATGACCGGGACGCAGTCCAGCACCATGCCGTTCGGCTTGTTGCTGGTCTGCAGGAACGCGGAGACGACCTTGAGGCGCTTCAGCGCACGGGTCTTCTTCTGGCCCTTGCCGGTGCGGATGATCTCACGCAGGCGCTCGGCCTCTTCGGCCAGGTCGAAGGTCTCCAGGCGGTCCTTGAGGGCCGCCGCGCCCATCGAGCCGGAAAAGTAGGTGCCGAAGCGGTCGCGCAGCTCGCGGTAGAGCAGCTCGTCGCCCTCCAGGTCCTGGACCTTGAGGTTCTTGAAGCGGGCCCACACCTCGTCGAGGCGGTCGAGCTCGCGCTGCGCGCGGTCGCGCAGCTGCTTCATCTCGCGCTCGGCGCTCTCGCGCACCTTGCGGCGCACGTCGGCCTTGGCGCCCTCGGCCTCCAGCTCGGCCAGGTCGGTCTCGGCCTTCTTGGCGCGGGCTTCGAGGTCGGAGTCGCGACGGTTCTCGATCTGCTGACGCTCGACGGAGACGTGCGCCTCCAGGGACGGCAGGTCGCGCTGGCGGCGCTCGTCGTCGACCCAGGTGATCATGTAGGCGGCGAAGTAGATGACCTTCTCGAGGTCCTTCGGCGCCAGGTCGAGCAGGTAGCCGAGGCGGGACGGCACACCCTTGAAGTACCAGATGTGGGTGACCGGGGCGGCCAGCTCGATGTGGCCCATCCGCTCACGGCGCACCTTGGCGCGGGTCACCTCGACGCCGCAGCGCTCACAGATGATGCCCTTGAAGCGGACGCGCTTGTACTTACCGCAGTAGCACTCCCAGTCCCGGGTGGGGCCGAAGATCTTCTCGCAGAAGAGGCCGTCCTTTTCGGGCTTCAGGGTGCGGTAGTTGATGGTCTCCGGCTTCTTGACCTCGCCGTGCGACCACTGGCGGATGTCGTCGGCGGTGGCCAGGCCGATGCGGAGCTCGTCGAAGAAGTTGACGTCAAGCACTGGTCGTCAAGCCCTCTTTCGTAATTCGAGAGTCTTATCTGTGGTCTGAGGGGGGCCTGGGGGTGGGCCGGCTGCTCGGGGCAGCCGGCCCGACCTCCGTCAGACCTCTTCGACGCTGCTCGGCTCGCGCCGGGACAGGTCGATGCCGAGCTCCTCGGCGGCGCGGAACACGTCCTCGTCGGAGTCCCGCATCTCGATGGACTGGCCGTCCGAGGACAGCACCTCCACGTTGAGGCAGAGCGACTGCATTTCCTTGATGAGAACCTTGAAGGACTCGGGAATGCCGGGCTCGGGGATGTTCTCGCCCTTGACGATGGCCTCGTAGACCTTGACTCGGCCGAGGACGTCGTCGGACTTGATGGTGAGCAGCTCCTGCAGCGCGTACGCAGCGCCGTACGCCTCCAGGGCCCACACCTCCATCTCACCGAAGCGCTGACCACCGAACTGAGCCTTACCACCGAGCGGCTGCTGGGTGATCATCGAGTACGGACCGGTCGAACGGGCGTGCAGCTTGTCGTCGACCAGGTGGTGCAGCTTGAGGATGTACATGTAGCCGACCGAGACCGGCATCGGGAACGGCTCGCCGGAGCGGCCGTCGAACAGTCGGGCCTTGCCGGTGGAGTTCACCAGGCGCTCACCGTCACGGGTGAGGGTGGTGTTGTCCAGCAGGCCGGTGATCTCGTCCTCGCGGGCACCGTCGAAGACCGGGGTGGCGAGGTTGGTGCCACCGGCGACCTGGTCGGCGCCGATCGACTGCAGGCGCTGGGCCCACTCGTCGGCGAGACCGGAGACGTCCCAGCCCTGCTTGGCGAGCCACCCGAGGTGGATCTCCAGGACCTGTCCCGGGTTCATTCGGGACGGGACACCCAGCGGGTTGAGGATGATGTCGACCGGGGTGCCGTCCTCCAGGAAGGGCATGTCCTCGACCGGGAGGATCTTGGAGATGACACCCTTGTTGCCGTGGCGGCCGGCGAGCTTGTCACCGTTGGTGATCTTGCGCTTCTGGGCTACGTAGACGCGGACCAGCTGGTTCACGCCCGGGGGAAGCTCGTCGCCCTCCTCGCGGTCGAAGACGCGGACGCCGATGACCTTGCCGGACTCACCGTGCGGGACCTTCAGCGAGGTGTCGCGGACCTCACGGGCCTTCTCACCGAAGATCGCGCGGAGCAGGCGCTCCTCGGGGGTCAGCTCGGTCTCACCCTTCGGGGTGACCTTGCCGACGAGGATGTCGCCGGTGACGACGTCGGCGCCGATCCGGATGATGCCGCGCTCGTCGAGGTCCGCGAGGACCTCCTCGGAGACGTTCGGGATGTCCCGGGTGATCTCCTCGGGGCCGAGCTTGGTGTCACGGGCGTCGACCTCGTGCTCCTCGATGTGGATCGAGGAGAGGACGTCGTCCTGCACGAGGCGCTGCGACAGGATGATCGCGTCCTCGTAGTTGTGACCCTCCCACGACATGAACGCCACGAGCAGGTTCTTGCCGAGGGCCATCTCGCCCGCGTCGGTGCAGGGGCCGTCGGCCAGCACCTGGCCGGACTCGACCCGGGCACCCTCGTCCACGAGCACCTTCTGGTTGAAGGCGGTGCCCTGGTTGGAGCGGGTGAACTTGGCGGCGCGGTACGTGGTGTACGTGCCGTCGTCGTTGGCCACGGTGACGTAGTCGGCCGAGACCTCCTGGACGACACCGGCCTTCTCGGCGGTGATGACGTCCGCGGCGTCGACGGCGCAGCGGTACTCCATGCCGGTGCCGACCAGCGGAGCCTCGCTCTTCAGCAGCGGCACCGCCTGGCGCATCATGTTCGAGCCCATGAGCGCGCGGTTGGCGTCGTCGTGCTCGAGGAACGGGATCATGGCGGTCGCGACCGACACCATCTGGCGCGGCGAGACGTCCATGTAGTCGATCTCGGTGCCGGGGATGTAGTCGATCTCGCCACCACGGCGGCGGACCAGGACACGCGGCTCGGCGAAGTGCAGGTCCGCGGTCAGCGGCGCGTTCGCCTGGGCGATGACGTAGCGGTCCTCCTCGTCGGCGGTGAGGTAGTCCACCTGCTCGGTGACCACACCGTCGACGACCTTGCGGTACGGGGTCTCGATGAAGCCGAAGGCGTTGACCCGGCCGTACGAGGCCAGCGACCCGATCAGACCGATGTTCGGGCCTTCCGGGGTCTCGATCGGACACATGCGGCCGTAGTGCGAGGGGTGCACGTCACGGACCTCGAAGCCGGCGCGCTCACGGGAGAGACCACCGGGACCGAGGGCGGACAGACGACGCTTGTGGGTCAGGCCCGACAGCGGGTTCGTCTGGTCCATGAACTGCGACAGCTGGCTGGTGCCGAAGAACTCCTTGATGGAGGCGACGACCGGCCGGATGTTGATCAGGGTCTGCGGCGTGATCGCCTCGACGTCCTGGGTGGTCATGCGCTCGCGCACGACGCGCTCCATACGGGCGAGACCCGTACGGACCTGGTTCTGGATGAGCTCGCCGACGTTGCGCAGGCGGCGGTTGCCGAAGTGGTCGATGTCGTCGACCTCGACCACGATGTCGCGGCCGGTCTCGTCACGCCACTCGGTCTCACCGGCGTGCAGCTTCACCAGGTACTTGATCGCACCGATGATGTCGGGCTCGGTGAGCACGCCGGAGTCCAGCGACTCGGCGTTGCCCAGCTTGCGGTTGAGCTTGTAGCGACCGACCTTGGCCAGGTCGTAGCGCTTCGGGTTGAAGTACAGGTTCTCCAGCAGCGTCTGCGCGGCCTCGCGCGTCGGCGGCTCGCCCGGACGCAGCTTGCGGTAGATGTCCAGCAGCGCGTCGTCCTGGCCCTGGGTGTGGTCCTTCTCCAGGGTGTTGCGCATCGACTCGTACTCGCCGAACTCCTCGAGAATCATCTCGTTGGTCCAGCCGAGAGCCTTGAGCAGCACGGTGACGGACTGCTTGCGCTTGCGGTCGATGCGGACGCCGACCATGTCGCGCTTGTCGATCTCCATCTCCAGCCAGGCACCACGCGAGGGGATGACCTTGCAGGAGTAGATGTCCTTGTCGGACACCTTGTCCAGGGTGGAGTCGAAGTACACACCCGGGGAGCGGACCAGCTGCGACACGACGACACGCTCGGTGCCGTTGATCACGAACGTGCCCTTGTGGGTCATGAGCGGGAAATCGCCCATGAAGACCGTCTGAGACTTGATCTCACCGGTCTCGTTGTTGGTGAACTCGGCCGTGACGAAGAGCGGAGCCGCGTACGTGAAGTCGCGGTCCTTGCACTCGTCAATGGAGTTCTTCGGCGGCTCGAAACGGTGGTCGCGGAAGGTCAGGGACATCGACCCGCTGAAGTCCTCGATCGGGGAGATCTCCTCGAAGATCTCCTCCAGACCGGACTTGGTGGGGACGTCCTGACCAGACTCCAGCGCCTCCTCGACCCGGGTCTTCCAGGCCGCGTTGCCGAGCAGCCAGTCAAAGCTCTCGGTCTGCAGGGCCAGGAGGTTCGGGACCTCGAGGGGCTCCTTGATCTTCGCGAAGGAGACGCGGAGCGGGGCGGTGGATGCGGCGGAATTGTTCGAGGCGTTGCGCGGCGCGGCCAAGAGGGGGGTCCTTCCGAGGGCTCGGAGCTCACTACGCGCGTACCAGCCGGGCCTGCTTGAGCCTAGGTGCCGCCTCCCTCGCCACTGGCCTCCACCGGAGTCGAAACCCCAGGTCAGAGCCGCGTTGCGGAGGCGGTGCCAGACCCCTTCAGGGCAACGCAAACTCCGGGCGACGAGTCACGGAGAAGCTAACAGGCAGCGCAAAGGGACAGTGTAGCCAAAGGCCACACTGCTGTCCAGCTCTGATTCGGAAACCGAATCGGAGACTCCTCCCGGTAGCCGGCGGACGCGGGCGCCCACCGGGTACTGCTCTAACTCACGTGGAGTCACTTCCCGCCGGAGCCGCTGGTTATGCATCCAGCCGCAAACCAACCGGGCGGTGCTCGCGCCTTGAGAATCGCGCGCCGCGCCGGGTTCGTCAAGGGCCCGCCGGCGGGGCGGACCTCGACCCGTTCATCGGTCCGAACCCCTCCGGCGTTACAGAAGCCGTGGTGGGGGCCACCGTCGATGACGGTGATCACCATACTCCTCGGCGCCGACAGTGCCGAGTAGGCGTTCGGCCACACCGGTGGTTCAAGGCGGCCTCCGGATACGCGAAAAGGCCGGGCCGACCACCCGCACAGGGTGGTCGGCCCGGCCTCAGGCCCCCTCAGAGGGGGCGAGAAGTCACTTGACGGTGACCTTGGCGCCGGCACCCTCGAGGGCGGCCTTGGCCTTCTCGGCAACGTCCTTGGCAACCTTCTCCAGGACCTTGGCACCAGCGGTGTCAACGAGGTCCTTGGCCTCCTTCAGGCCGAGGGAGGTCAGGGTGCGCACCTCCTTGATGACCTGGATCTTCTTGTCGCCAGCGGCCTCGAGGATGACGTCGAACTCGTCCTGCTCCTCGACGGCCTCAACGGCACCGGGGGCGCCGGCAACGGCGGCCATGGCAACCGGGGCGGCAGCGGTGACGTCGAACTTCTCCTCGAAGGCCTTCACGAAGGCAGCGAGCTCGATGAGGGTGAGCTCCTCGAACTGCGCGAGCAGCTCGTCCTGGGTCAGCTTCGCCATGATTGGCGTCCTTCCACTAAATCGGCAGGTGGTGCCGGATGTACGGGTTGGCGGGCGTACGGGCCCGCAGCGAGGCGTGAGCCTGCCGAATTACTCGGCGGCCTCGTCCTCGGCGGCGGGAGCCGGCGTACCGGCACCGCCCTGCTCGACCTTGTCGCGCAGCGCGTCCACGGTGCGGACGAGCTTCGACGGCAGGGCCTGGAAGAGCGCGGCAGCCTGGGACTGCTTGGCCTTCAGGGCACCCGCCAGCTTGGCGAGCAGCACCTCGCGGGACTCGAGGTCCGCGAGCTTCTTGATCTCATCGGCGGACAGCGCCTTACCGTCAAGGACACCGCCCTTGATGATGAGAGCGGGGTTCTCCTTGGCGAAGTCACGCAGAGCCTTCGCCGACTCCACCGGGTCACCGGTGACGAAGGCGACAGCCGTCGGACCGTTGAACAGGTCGTCGAGCTCGGAGATCCCGGCCTCATTGGCCGCGATCTTGGTCAGCGTGTTCTTCACCACGGCGTACTCGGCGTTGTCGCCGAGCGAGCGACGCAGGGTCTTGACCTGCTTCACCGAGAGACCGCGGTACTCGGTCAGCAGCGCCGCGGAGGAACCACGGAACTTGTCCGTGATCTCGGCGACGGCAGCAGCCTTGTCGGGCCTGGCCATAGGCTTACGCCTCCTTCCGTGATGTCGAAGTCCGGCCGACCGCGAAAGTCGACCATTCACACCTCGAACCGACCGGACGGAAGGAAAGCTCTTGCGGAAATGCAATGAGCCCCGGTGCGCAGGCGCACGGGGCTCGAAACGACCTCAACGGGCGGTCGCGCGAACGCGGGACCCGGAAGTCGAAGCTCCAGACACACCTGCGCGGGCTGCCTGCGCTAAGCGCAGATCCTTCGGTCACCGGCTCCCTGACGAGCGCGCGGCGACAACCAGCGGTCTTTGGCTTCGGCAACACTAACCGGACTCGTTCGCCCGACGCAAATCGCCCTCGGCCGGACGAGCGGGCGGGCCGGCTCAGCGGGCCAGCGGGGAGACCGTCCGGCCCCCGGTGTCCACGGTGTCCGTCTCCGCCGGGGCCTGGGCCGAGAGCAGCGGCCCGGCGAAGTCGGAGTAGAGCACCGAGTCGTCCGCCCGGCCGCTGTCCCCGTTGCCGGTGCGCTGGAGGCGGACCAGCTGGTCCTTGTCGTTGAGCCAGAGGTCCACGCTGAGCGAGAGCGAGCCGCCGGGCGCCAGGGCGGCCCGCAGGCCGTCCCGGCGGGCCTGGCTCAGCTGGGTCTGGGCGGCCGCGTACTTCTCGGCGGTGGTGGTCACCCGGTAGTGCTCGACGGTCGAGTCCTCGAACTTCTCCTCGCCGACGAAGGTCGGGTCCACCCCGTCGGCGGTGGCCGCGGCCAGCGCCTCGACCGGGTTCAGCAGGTCGATCAGCCCCGCGTACGGGACCTCCTTGTGGCCGTCCGGGCCGGGCGGGACGGAGAAGCGCTCCCAGTGCTTGCCGCCGTTGCGAGCCGCGGTCGCGGCGTCGCCGCCCTGGTAGGCGGTGGTGTCCACGACGATCAGCTGTTCCGCATCGGCCGGGGTGGAGCGCTTGATCTGCAGCGCCGTCTTGGGCGCCCAGAACAGCGGGCCGGACCCGGCGTCGCCGCCCAGCCGGTAACTGACCTTGGCCCGCCGGGCGGTCTGCATCGCCAGCTCGGCGGAGAGCAGCACTCCGTGCGGCGACCGGTCGGTCGGCTTGGCCGGCCCGGTCGGGGTCGCACTGGTCGGCGGGGCACTGGGGGACGTCGGGCTGCCGGACGGCGTGCCGGAGGCGTCGTCGCCCCCGCCGCACCCGGTCAGCCCGCTCGCGAGCACGGCGACGGCGGCCAGCGCCGCCAGCCGCTGCCGTCCCGCCATCGTCCGTTCCTCTCTCACCGGGCCACCTTGCCATCCGGACCGGGGTCAGCCGGTGGCGGCCCCCTGCACGGGCTTCAGGAGTGCGGCCGTCTCCACCGTGTCGGACCGGTCCGTCGCGGTCACCGGGGAGCCGTGGTCCGCGGAGAGGATGGTGCCGGTGATCCGGCCGGCCCCGGCATCGGCCTGCAGGCTCGTGATCCCTCTCGGGAAGACCCCGGGCGCCGATGCGCCCGGGGTCGGTCAGCCGGTCGCCCCGGACGGACTCCCCCCGGTCCGTCCGGTCCCCCTCTCCCGGCCTCGGTCAGCTGGTGCCGCCCGCGAGCTTCTGCAGCTCGGAGGACTCCACGGTGTCGGACGGGTCCGGCGCGGTGGTGGTGACCGCCACGCCGTAGTCCGTGTAGTCGACGGTGGCCTTGAACGCGCCGGCCTTGGTGTCGCCCGCCTCGGTGCGCTGGACGACGAGCTGGTCGGAGTCGACCCAGACGTCGATCGTCTCACTGGTGATGCCGGCGGTGGCCAGCTTCTCCTTGAGCTGGTCGAGCTGGTCCTGGGTCATGCCCTTGCCGGCCGCGGCGGCGATGTCGTTGGAGTTGAGCACGCCGGTGTAGTGGGTGGTGGCCTTGCCGGCCACGGTCTCCTGGCCGACCTCGGTCACCTTGCCGGTGGCGATCAGCGTGCGCACGCCCTCGACCGGGTCCGCGCTCTTGAGCTGGTCGGACGCGCCGCCGCTCACCTTGGCCTGGTCGGCCTGGCTGTAGTGCATCCAGTGCTTGCCGCCGAGGGCGTCGACGGCCTTGCCACCGATCTTCAGGAACATGCCGTCCTTGGTGAACCGGTACGGCGCGGACTCGCTGCCGGTGATGTTCGCGATGACCTTGCCCAGCGGCGAGCCGGACATGTCCATCGTGATCTCGCCCTGGAGGCCGTCGGCCCAGGAGACCGCGCCGGCGCCCTTCATGTCGATCTGGCCCATCGTGATCGACTCGGTGACCTTGGCCGACTTGGCGGCGCTGGTCTTCTGGGTGACCTGCTCCAGGTAGACCGCCGGGCTCACCTTGGTCGGAGTGGCGGCGGCGGACGGGGTGTTCGCGGCGGCGGCCGAGCTCGGCGCGGTCGGGGCCGCCGGGGCGGCGTCCTTGCTGTCGTCGTTGTTGTTGCAGGCGGTCGCGGTCAACGCCAGGGCGGCGAGGACGACGGCGGCGGCGGTCTTACGGGTTCCAGCCATGATGGTTCCCCCCTTGAGAACCCCCGGGCGCGCGGTGCGCCCGGAGCGGTAGCCGGTTGGTTGGTGCGGATCGAGTGGGTGCGGGACCGGCTCAGCCGAACAGCTTGAGCAGGTCGGCCTCGGAGCCGAGGTCGCCGGCGGCGGGCGCCTCGATCTTGTCGCCCTTGCCCAGGTCGGAGTACTTGACGGTGACGGCCTTCGACTCGCCGTTCGTGTCGCCGTACTCCTGGTACTTGACGAGCTCCTGCTTGTCGTTCAGCCAGAAGTCGATGGTGAGGGTCTTGCCGTCCTCCTCCAGCTTCTTCTGGGCGGACTGGCGCTGCTCCGCCGAGAGCGTGGTCATCCCGGCCACCAGGACCGAGGTGTCCTCGACCGCCCGCAGGTGGGTGGTCTGGACGCCGTCCACGGTCTCCTGGCCGACCTTGCTCAGCTTGCCGCTCTGGGCGGCGACGGTGAGCTGGGCGACCGGGTTCATCATCTGGCCCGTCACCAGGAAGGCGCCGCCCATCTCCTCCGAGGCGGGCGCCTTGACCCAGTGCTTGCCGCCCAGGGCCTGGGTGTCGGCACCGCCGACGTAGGCGTCCGTCCCGACCACCCGGACCTTGAGCTTCTTGCCCTCCATGTCGATGGCCAGGTCCACGGCCACCTTGCCCGGGTCCTTCCAGTCGGCGGTGCCGCCGCCACCGGGGTCGGAGCTGTCCGCGGAGGTCATGGCCACCTTGCCGCTGCCCGCCTTCTGCATCACCAGGGCGGCGGCGGCCAGCGCGGCCTTCGGGTCGCCGGTCAGCGCGGCCGCGAGCGAGCCCGGGTCCTTGGCGTCGGTGCCCTTGGCGTCGGTGCCGCCCTTGCTGCCGCACGCGGTGAGGGCGGCCAGCAGGACGGCGGCGGTGGCGACGGTCGAGGCGAGGCGCACAGCGCGCATGGAAGTACCCCCGTTAGTTCTTCGGACGAGCTGATCCTCAGCTTCTTCTCACGCGGACTCTAACGGATCGCAGGATCCGTTCCGCACCGGATATCCCCCTCCCGTCACCCGGCTACGGCAGTCGTCGTATCCCCCGCTCCGGAGGCTGAGACATCCGTCGTGGTCACCGTGGTTCCGGCACTCCCCCGGACCGTCTCACGCAGCCTCAACAACCGCTGGCCGGGCCCGACCCAGAGGTCGTAGCCGATCTCCGTCACCCCTTGCCGGCGGTACCAGTCGACCACCACGGCGAGCCGCTGCGGGCTCAACTCCCGGTCCGCGCCGAAGTAGTCGGCCACCGGCGCGGAGCCCTGGTAGTGCGCGACGGTCAGTCCGGCGAGCTGCTCACCGCCGAGCGAGCCGAGCCGGTCGGTCTGGGCGATCGCGTACGCCCGGCCGCCCGGGTCGGTGACCAGGTCGGTGGTCCAGCCGCCCGCGTAGCCGGCCGGGTCGGTCCCGGCCTCCGGATCGAGCGACTCGGCGGTGGCGCGGTCCGCGTGCTTGGTCGCGCCGCCCTGGTAGGCGAGGTCGATCGCGCCGTCCCGGAGGGTCAGCTGCCCGGTGCCCAGTTCGTCGGTGACGGTCAGCGCGGCCTCGTCCCGGTCGCCCCAGGCCAGCGTGCCGCTCGCGGTGCGCTTGCCGGACGGGCTCTCCCGCACCACGTCGATCCGGGCACCGCCGGTGTCGTCCAGGGCCTGGGCGGCGGTGAGCACCACCTGCTTGGGCGGGACCGGCGCCGGCTCACCGGGGACGCGGGTACCGGGCGCGGCCAGGACGCTGCAGCCGGTGACGGTGCCGAGCAGCAGGGCCGCCGCGAGCGCGGTGGGGCGAAGGGCGGGCGGCACGGCACACTCCTGCGGTCACAGGTTCTCCACATGATCTGACCGGCAGAGCGTACGACGGCTCGGGCAAACGTTCCCATCCGCCCGTGTTCCGATCCGGCAACCGTTTCGCCCCCGCGACGACGACGGCGGGCCCGCACCCCCGGTGAAGGGGGTACGGGCCCGCCGTACGGACTGCTCTAGAGCGCTGGGGCTCAGACCGCGGCCGGGTCCTCCTCGACGAGGAGGTTGCGGGTGCGGTTCGGGTCCACCTGGATGCCGGGGCCCATGGTGGTCGAGAACGCGGTCTTCTTGATGTAGCGGCCCTTGGCGGCGGACGGCTTGGCGCGGAGCACCTCGTCCAGCGCGGCGGCGTAGTTCTCGACCAGCTGCTCGTCGGTGAAGGAGGCCTTACCGATGATGAAGTGCAGGTTCGAGTGCTTGTCGACGCGGAACTCGATCTTGCCGCCCTTGATGTCGTTGACAGCCTTGGCGACGTCCGGGGTCACGGTGCCGGTCTTCGGGTTCGGCATCAGACCACGGGGACCGAGCACGCGGCCCAGGCGGCCGACCTTGCCCATGAGGTCCGGGGTGGCGACGACGGCGTCGAAGTCCAGCTTGCCCTTCGCGACCTCGTCGATCAGCTCGTCGGCACCGACGATGTCGGCACCCGCAGCACGCGCGGCCTCGGCACGCTCGCCGGTCGCGAAGACCAGGACCCGAGCGGTCTTACCGGTGCCGTGCGGGAGGATCACGGTGCTGCGGACCATCTGGTCGGCCTTGCGCGGGTCGACGCCCAGACGCATGGCGACCTCAACGGTGCCGTCGAACTTGGTGGTGCTGGTCGCCTTGGCGAGGCGGACGGCCTCGAGGGGGGCGTAAAGGCGCTCGCGGTCGACCTTGGCGTCCGCGGCCTTCAGAGCCTTGCTGCGCTTCACTGCTGCTCCTGAATGGTGAATGGAGTTGTGGTGTCTCGGGCCTGCGCAGGCCCTACCACAGGGACGGGCTGAGCCGATGTATCCCTGGCGGGATGGGGGCCGATCAGCCCTCGACGGTGATGCCCATCGACCGGGCGGTGCCGGCGATGATCTTCTCCGCCGCGTCCAGGTCGTTGGCGTTCAGGTCGGGCATCTTGGTGGTGGCGATCTCGCGGACCTGGGCGCTGGTGAGCTTGGCGACCTTGGTCTTGTGCGGCTCGCTGGAGCCCTTGTCGATTCCGGCGGCCTTCAGGATGAGGCGCGCGGCCGGCGGCGTCTTCGTGATGAAGGTGAAGGAACGGTCCTCGTAGACCGTGATCTCCACCGGCACGATCATGCCGCGCTGCGACTCGGTCGCAGCGTTGTAGGCCTTGCAGAACTCCATGATGTTGACGCCGTGCTGGCCCAGCGCGGGGCCGACCGGCGGCGCCGGGTTGGCCGCGCCGGCGTTGATCTGGAGCTTGATAAGCCCCGTGACCTTCTTCTTCTTGGGAGGCATGTCTCTCCGGGTCCTTCCGAGAGGTGATTGCTGGTGCGTGCGGAACCGGGGCGACACCCGGCCGCCAGCACACACATCGGACCAGGCTAACGCGTCAGCGCCGCTGGACCAAAACGGATCCGGGGCAGGGCCCACGGCCCCGCCCCGGATCCGAAGACCGTGTGACTAGTTCTTCTGGATCTGGTCGAAGGAGAGCTCGACCGGGGTCTCCCGGCCGAAGATCTCGACCAGGCCCTTGACCTTCTTCGAGTCGGGGTTGATCTCGTTGATGGTCGCCTGCAGGGTCGCGAACGGGCCGTCGGTGACGGTGACCGAGTCGCCGACCTCGAAGTCCAGCACCTGGATCTCGCTGGGCTTGATCGGCGAGGGCTTGCCGGCCTCCTTGGCGGCCTGGCGCTCGACGTCCGGGGCGAGCATCTTGACGACCTCGTCCAGGGTCAGCGGGTACGGGTCGTAGGCGTTGCCGACGAAGCCGGTGACACCCGGGGTGTTGCGCACGACGCCCCAGGACTCGGGGGTGAGGTCCATGCGCACCAGGACGTAGCCGGGGAGCTTGTTCTGGCGGATGGTCTTGCGGTCGCCGTTCTTGATCTGGACGACCTCCTCCTGCGGCACCTCGGCCTGGAAGATGTACTCCTCGACGTTCAGCGAGACCGCGCGCTGCTCCAGGTTCTGCTTCACCCGGTTCTCGTAGCCGGCGTAGGTGTGGATCACGTACCACTCGCCCGGCATGAAGCGCAGGTCCTCGCGGAACTTGGCGACCGGGTCGACCTCGGCTTCTTCCTCGACCGCTTCCTCGACGGACTCCTCGGCGGCGAGCTCCTCGTCGCTCTCCACGTGCAGCGCGGCCTCCTCGGCGGGCTCGCCGGCCTCGGCCTCGTCGTACGCCTCGACCTCGTCCTCGTCGCTGTCCGAGGCGTCCACGATCTGCTCGGCGGTCTCGGCGTCGTCAGCCAGCTCGGCCGCGTCCAGCTCGGCGGCGACATCCGCCTCGCGGACGGTCTCGTCGGCGTCGTACAGGGGGGACTCAGACACGGTGGCTGCTTCTTTCCTGGAGATGGTGAAGGTGGCGCGCTCCGAAACCGGACCGGCGCGCGGCCGCTCGCGCGGGCGCCAGGAGAGGCCTCGGAGACTTCAACAGTACCGAGTCCACGGTACGCGCGCGTACGTCCGCCGCCGACAGCTCGACCCGGGCCGAGGAATCGGCCCGGGTCGGGAGGTGGTTTCGCAGGTGGGGCGGCCGGATCAGCCGAACACCCAGAGGCTCAGCTTGGAGAGGCCGTAGTCGAGGCCGGCGACGAAGGCCATCACGACCACGACGAAGGTCACCACGACCGTGGTGTAGTTGGTGAGCTCGTTCCGGCTGGGCCAGACGACCTTGCGCAGCTCGGCGATGATCTGGCGATAGAACAGCCCGATCCGGGCGAACAGACCCTTCTTGGCCCGCTTGCCGGACTTCTTCTTGCCGGACTTCTTGTCGCCCTCGGCAGCCGTGGTCTCGGCAGCGCCGTCGGCCCCCTCGGGGTTGCCGCTCTCAGGCGTTGCGGTGGAGCCCGTGGTCTCCGTCACTCGTCCTCACCTGAATCCGGGTCCGGCCGAACATCACCTGCGTACCCGTTTGAGGCACGAGCGGTCGGCTTAAGCGGTGCTGATCGGTGCCCTCTCCGCATCAAGCCCGCTCGCTCTGTGGAGCGAACGGGCTGAGTACGGATCAAGCAGCAGGGCAAGAGGGACTCGAACCCCCAACCGCCGGTTTTGGAGACCGGTGCTCTACCAATTGAGCTATTGCCCTACAGAGCCTCGCGGCTCTTGTGGCGACCAACCTACCGCATCTCCCCCCGCTGTCTGTACAGGCGGTGAAAGCTCCGGTCTTTTTCGGTGGGCCGTCGAGCAGCGAGTGTACGTGGTCGAGGGGTGTTTGGTCGAACCTCTTCTTCCGGGACCGGGATCGAGCCGACGGATGTCCGGCCGGGCGTGGCGGGCACCGGCGGATCGGCGGGGCCGCGATCCGGACGGAGCCGTACGGATACTGGAACCGCGATGCCCGGTCCGTCCCGGTTCTGCGACGATGCAGGCATGAGCGCTTCCACCCCGCAGCCCGACCAGTCCATCCGCCCCGCCGACCGCCGGGTCTCCGCCCGGATCGGCGCGATCGCCGAGTCCGCGACCCTCGCCGTGGACGCCAAGGCCAAGGCCCTCAAGGCGGCCGGCCGTCCGGTGATCGGCTTCGGTGCCGGCGAGCCCGACTTCCCCACGCCGGACTACATCGTCGAGGCGGCTGTCGAGGCCTGCCGCGACCCGAAGAACCACCGGTACACCCCGGCGGGTGGCCTGCC
This sequence comes from Kitasatospora sp. NPDC018058, assembly GCF_044327205.1. Taxonomy (NCBI): domain Bacteria; kingdom Bacillati; phylum Actinomycetota; class Actinomycetes; order Kitasatosporales; family Streptomycetaceae; genus Kitasatospora; species Kitasatospora sp. NPDC018058. The sequence goes on from NZ_JBIRFA010000011.1 coordinate 235,585, forward strand.
CGAGCTGAAGGCCGCGATCGTCGCGAAGACGCTGCGCGACTCCGGCTACGAGGTGGACGCCTCCCAGGTGCTGGTCACCAACGGCGGCAAGCAGGCGATCTACGAGGCCTTCGCCGCGATCCTGGACCCGGGCGACGAGGTCATCGTCCCGGCCCCGTACTGGACCACCTACCCGGAGTCGATCCAGCTGGCCGGCGGTGTCCCGGTGGAGGTCGTGTCCGACGAGACCACCGGCTACAAGGTCTCGGTCGAGCAGCTGGAGGCCGCCCGCACCGAGAACACCAAGGTGGTGCTCTTCGTCTCGCCGTCCAACCCGACCGGCGCGGTGTACACCCGGGCCGAGGCCGAGGCGATCGGCCGCTGGGCGCTGGAGCACGGCCTGTGGGTGCTCACCGACGAGATCTACGAGCACCTGGTCTACGGCGACGCGGAGTTCACCTCGCTGCCGGCCCTGCTGCCCGAGCTGGCCGACAAGTGCATCGTGGTCAACGGTGTCGCCAAGACCTACGCGATGACCGGCTGGCGGGTGGGCTGGGTGATCGCCCCCAAGGACGTGATCAAGGCCGCGACCAACCTGCAGTCGCACGCCACCTCGAACGTCTCCAACGTCGCCCAGCGCGCCGCGATCGCGGCCGTCGCGGGCGACCTCTCGGCCGTGCACGAGATGCGCACCGCCTTCGACCGCCGTCGCAAGACCATCGTGAAGATGCTCAACGAGATCGACGGCGTCGTCTGCCCCGAGCCGGAGGGCGCGTTCTACGCGTACCCGTCGGTCAAGGGCCTGCTGGGCAAGGAGATCCGCGGCAAGCGCCCGCAGACCTCCGGCGAGCTGGCGAGCCTGATCCTGGACGAGGTCGAGGTCGCCGCCGTCCCCGGCGAGGCCTTCGGCACCCCCGGCTACCTGCGGTTCTCCTACGCGCTCGGTGACAACGACCTGGTCGAGGGCATCAGCCGGATCCAGAAGTTGCTCGGCGAGGCCCGCGACTGAGACGCGCCCTGAGGTGGTTCCGGTACGGACGTCAATCCGACGTACGGGATTCACCCGGCACACCGCCCTCTTTCACCCCTTCGGGGGACGGGAAGGGGGCGGTTCCCGTTTGGGGGCCGCATACGGCAGTATCGGCGAATGGAACGCCTGTTGAACCCGCGAGACGTCAGGGGCCTCCCGAAGGCCCACCTGCACCTGCACTTCACCGGCTCGATGCGGCCCGCCACCCTGCTGGAACTGGCCGACAAGCACGGCGTCCGGCTGCCGGAGGCGCTCAGCTCCGGCGAGCCGCCCCGACTGCGGGCCACCGACGAACGCGGTTGGTTCCGCTTCCAGCGTCTCTACGACACCGCCCGCTCGGTGCTCAGGGACGAGTCGGACATCCGCCGACTGGTCCTGGAGACTGCGGAGGACGAGCGGCGGGACGGCTCCCGCTGGCTGGAGATCCAGGTCGACCCGACCTCCTACGCGCCCCGGCTGGGCGGGCTGATCCCCGCGCTGGAGCTGATCCTGGACGCGGTGGAACACGCCGCCGAAGCCACCGGGGTGGGCATCCGGGTACTGGTTGCGGCCAACCGGATGAAGTCCCCGATGGACGCCCGGACGCTGGCCCGGCTCGCCGTCCGGTACACCGACCACGGCGTGGTCGGCTTCGGCCTCTCCAACGACGAGCGCCGCGGCCTGGCCCGGGACTTCGACCGCGCCTTCGCGATCGCCCGCAAGGGCGGGCTGCTGGCCGCCCCCCACGGCGGCGAACTGGCCGGGTCGGAGTCCGTCCGGGACTGCCTGGACGACCTGGGCGCCGGCCGGATCGGCCACGGCGTGCGGGCCGCCGAGGACCCCCGGCTGATGGCCCGCCTCGCCGACCGCCAGATCACCTGCGAGGTCTGCCCGTCCTCCAACGTCGCGCTCGGCGTCTACGAGCGCCCCGAGGACGTCCCGCTGCGCCGGCTGTTCGACGCCGGAGTGCCGCTGGCACTCGGCGCGGACGACCCGCTACTGTTCGGCAGCCGGCTGGCCGCCCAGTACGACCTGGCCCGGGACGTCCTGGGCTTCAGCGACGCCGAGCTGGCCGAGCTGGCACGGCAGTCGGTGCGCGGCTCGTGCGCGCCGGAGGCCGTCCGCAAGGAGTTGCTGGCGGACATCGACGCCTGGCTGGTGAACGGGCACACCGCCGCCGGTGCGACCGCGGGGACCCCGGCCTAGGACAGGCCTAGAGCTTGACGCCCACCATCACCGGCTCGTTCACGAGCTCCACCCCGAAGACCTCCCTGACCCCGTCCCGGATCTCCCGGGCCAGCGCCAGCAGGTCCTCGGCGGTGGCCGAGCCGCGGTTGGTCAGCGCCAGGGTGTGCTTGGTGGAGAGGGTCGCCGGGCCGCTGCCGTAGCCCTTGCCGAAGCCCGCCTTGTCGATGAGCCAGGCCGCCGAGGTCTTGGTGCAGCCCTCCGGGGCCGGGTAGGCGGGGGCGTTCTCGGCGCCCGGGCGGGTGCGGAACGACTCGTACTGCGCGGCCGTGAGCACCGGGTTGGTGAAGAAGGAGCCGGCCGACCAGGTGTCGTGGTCCGCCGGGTCCAGCACCATGCCCTTGCCGGAGCGCAGCTTCAGCACCGCCTCGTACGCCTCCCCCAGCGGCACCCGCTCGCCCTGCTCCACGCCGAAGTGCTTGGCCACCTCGACGTACTTGACCGGGGTGGAGAGGCCCGCGTGGTCCGCCAGGGCGAACCGCACCCGGAGCACCACGTAGCGGTCCGGCTCGCCCTTGAAGCGGCTGTGGCGGTAGGAGAACGCGCACTCGGCGTTCGCCAGGGTGACCACCTCGTCGGCGGTGCGGTCGTACGCGACCACCTCGGTGATCGTCTGGGCGACCTCCTGGCCGTACGCGCCGACGTTCTGCACCGGGGTCGCACCCGCCGAGCCGGGGATGCCGGCCAGGAACTCGATCCCGGCCAGACCGTGCTCGCGCACCACACGGGTGACCGCCTCCGACCACACCTCGCCGGCCGCCAGCTCCAGCACGGTGCCGTCCAGGGTGAAGCCGGTGGTGGCGATCCGCAGCGCCGTGCCGGGGAAGCCGGCGTCGCCGATCACCAGGTTGGAGCCGCCGCCGAGGACCAGCAGCGGCTCACCGGCCGCGTCGGCCTCGCGAACGGCGGCGATCACCTCGTCGTCGGTGTGGGCGGTCACCAGACGGCGGGCCGGGCCGCCGAGCCGGAGCGTGGTCAGCGGGGCGAGGGGGGAGTCGTTTTCTACCAGCACGCCCACCAGCGTACGGGGACGACGGGAAGCCGCTTCCCGGGGGAAGGCCTTCCCCGGAAGCCCGTCGAACGGGCCTCCGGGGCGGCCGATCAGCGACAGCCCGACCAGCGAAGGGGCCGCCGCTCAGACGAGCCGGACGACCGCCTTGGACATCCCGAGCACCTTCTGCCCGCCGGTGGTGGCCAGCAGGTCGACCTGCACCTTGCGGTCGTCCAGCTTCTTGGCGACCTTGGCGGAGACCTCGACCACCGCGCCCACGCCGTCGTTCGGCACCGGCACCGGGCGGACGAAGCGGACGCCGTACTCGACCACCGCGGCCGGGTCGCCGACCCAGTCGGTGACCACCCGGATCGCCTCGGCCATGGTGAACATGCCGTGCGCGATGACGTCCGGCAGGCCGACCTCCAGCGCGAACTTCTCGTTCCAGTGGATCGGGTTGAAGTCGCCGGAGGCGCCCGCGTACTGCACCAGAGTGGCGCGGGTCACCGGGAAGGACTGCGCCGGCAGCTCGGTGCCGACCTCGACCTCGTCGTAGTTGATCGCCATGCCGCTCACTCCCCCGCCTCGTCGGCGGCCCGGGCCACCAGCGTCATGATCGACGTCACCACGTGCTCGCCGCTCTCGTCCGCCACCTCGCCACGCACGGTGAGCACGTCGTTGCCCGCCAGCGACTTGATGTTGTCGATGGTGATCGCGACCGTCAGCCGGTCACCGGCCTGCACCGGGCGGGTGTAGACGAACTTCTGGTCGCCGTGCACCACCCGGCTGTAGTCCAGGCCCAGGTCCGGATCCTCGACCACCTGGCCGGCCGCACGGTAGGTGATCACGAACGGGAAGGTCGGCGGGGCGATCACGTCCCGGTGGCCGAAGGCCTTCGCCGCCTCCGCGTCGGTGTACGCCGGATTGGTGTCCCCGATCGCGATCGCGAACTCGCGGATCTTCTCCCGGCCGACCTCGTACGGCTCGGTGGGCGGGTAACTACGCCCGATGTAGGAGGGGTCGAGCGCCATGGCAGCTCCTCGGAACGCGGGTGGATACGAAAAAGCTCCGGGCCGCACCCCGTGAGGGATGCGGCCCGGAGCAGAAGACCTGAATTCACACAGGCCCGACGCCCTGTGACAGGGTCAGCGGGTCTCGCGGTGCGCGGTGTGCGAGTTGCAGCGGGGGCAGTGCTTCTTCATCTCAAGACGGTCCGGGTCATTACGCCGGTTCTTCTTGGTGATGTAGTTCCGCTCCTTGCACTCCACGCAGGCCAGCGTGATCTTCGGGCGGACGTCGGTGGCAGCCACGGGAGTGCCTTCCTTGGACAACGAATAAGAACACAACAAGAGTAGCCGACCGGGAGTGCGATCTCCCGACCGACTACGCGGGGTAGCGGTGACCGGACTTGAACCGGTGACACAGCGATTATGAGCCGCTTGCTCTACCAACTGAGCTACACCGCCACAGTGATCCACAGGACAGCCTGAGCTGACTGCTTCTCACCAGAGCCCCCATGCGGAATCGAACCGCAGACCTTCTCCTTACCATGGAGACGCTCTACCGACTGAGCTATAGGGGCGAACGAGGAAGAGATTACACGTTCCGCGCCCAGAGGTGAAATCCGTATCCCGAGGCGAAGACCGCAGGTCGACGAGGTGCACGGACGGTCGATCCAAGGCCGGGCGTTCGACCGGCCCGCGAGCCGTGCGCCCCGACCCGATACGACTATTGCCCGCCTCCCGGCGCCCCGCCCCCACGCGCCATAGGCTCGACGCTCATTGATCGGGGCACCGGCCGATCCCTCCTGGGGCTCACCCCACGGGGCCGATCCCCACGAGCCCCACTGGCCAACGCGGGAAGGAGCCGGCGATGGACAGCCCAGCCGCCGACGGGCCGCACTCCGGGCCCGGTCCGGCGGCCAACCCGCTCGGGCACGGCCCGGTCCTCCTGCTCACCGGCGCCCGACTGGCCGACGGACGAATGGTGGACGTCCGGATCAGCGGCGACCGGATCCAGGCGGTCGGCACCGTCGGCAGCCTCGGCCCGCTGCCCGCCCTGCCCGGCACGCCCACCGTCACCACCGGCGCCCGGATCGACCTCAAGGGCTACCTGCTGCTCCCGGCCCCCGCCGAGGCGCACGCCCACTACGACGCCGCCTTCTCCGCCGCCCTGCCCACCCCGCCGCCGGACACCCCCGCCGACCTCACCCGCCGGGTCACCGAGGCCGCACTCACCTCGCTCGGCTACGGCGCCACCGCCCAGCGCACCCACGTCCGGATCGGCGACGTGCACGGGCTGCGCCGACTGGAGGCGGTGCTCACCGCCCGCCAGGCGCTACGCGGCCTCGCCGAGCTCCAGGCGGTGGCGATGCCCCGGCTGCTCACCGGCCGGGCCGGCGCGGACGGGCGGGCGCAACTGCGCGAGGCGCTCAAGCTGGGCGCCACGGCGGCCGGCGGCTGCCCGGAGCTGGACCCGGACCCGGCCGGGTACGTGCAGCTGTTGCTGGAGGCCGCCCGGGAGGCGGACTGCCCGGTGGACCTGCACACCACCGCTACGGACGCGGCCCAACTGGCGCGGCTGGTGGGTGCGTTGGCGCCGCTTCGCCCGCGGGTGACGCTCGGCCCGTGCGGGGCGCTGGCCCGGGGCGGCTCCACGGTGCTGGCGACCGGCGGGGTGCGGGTGGTCTGCCTGCCGCAGAACGGCGGCTGCACCGGGCTGGAGGGCCGGGCGAGCGGCCTGCGACCGGGCCTGGTACGGGAGTTGGCCGCGGCTCGGGTGCCGTTGGCGGCGGGCAGCGGCGCGCTGCGGGACCAGTCCAATCCGGTCGGCCGGGCCGATCCCCTGGAGTCGGCCTATCTGTTGGCGGCGAACGGGGAGTTGGAGCCGGAGGAGGCGTACGACGCGGTGGCGAACCAGGCCCGGGTGGCGCTCGGGCTGCCGCCGGTCCGGGTGGACGCGGGGTTCCCGGCGGAGCTGCTGGCGGTACGCGGGGACAGCCTGGTCGGGGCGCTCACAGGCGGGCACAGCCGGCTGGTGGTGCACAGCGGCCGGGTGGTCAGCCGGACCAGCGCGGTACGGGAGTTCGCGGACACCGTGGCGCTGGCGCTGCCCCGGCAGTCCGACGGCGCGGACTGCTGAGGCCCCTGTCGGGGGAACAGCCTGCCGGAAAAAGGGGGCGCGCGACGTGCGTCGCGCGCCCCTCCCCCACCTACTGGCCGCCGTCGGCGGCGGCTTGAGCGGCCCAGGCTTCCCCACATGGAGCATGGCCCGCTCGTTCCAGCACTGACGCTACGCCCACGGAACACCGCCGCCGACCGGCCTTGACGCCCTCCTGTCGCCCGCCGAGCCGCTCTTGACGGCGCTTTGACGCGGTGGCCCGTCCGACTCCTAGGGCACGTAGCGGTACCCGATCCCCGGCTCGGTGATCAGATGCCGCGGGCGGGCCGGATCGCGCTCCAACTTGCGGCGCAGCCCGGCGAGGTACACCCGCAGGTAGTTGCCGCGCGCCTCCTGGGCCGGGCCCCACACCTCGCGCAGGATCTGCCGCCCGGGCACCAGCCGGCCGGGGTTGGCGAGCAGCAGGCTGAGGATGCGCCACTCGGTCGGGGTGAGCCGCACCGGGCCGCCCGGGCCGGTCACCGTGGTGGCCGCGAGGTCGACGGTGTGGTCGCCGATCACCGGCCGGGCCGGCGGCACCCCGCCTAACGGCCGGCGCAGCACCGCGCGCAGCCGGGCCAGCAGTTCGTCCATCAGGAACGGCTTGGTGAGGTAGTCGTCGGCGCCCGCGTCCAGGGCGCCGATCTTGTCGGCGGCGTCGGTCCGGCCGGAGAGCACGATGATCGGCACCGCGCTGCGGGTGCGCAGTCCGCGCAGCACGTCCATGCCGTCGACGTCGGGCAGTCCGAGGTCGAGCAGGACGGCGTCCGGGGCGGAGTGCGCGGCCCGGTCGAGCGCCTCGCCGCCGCTGGCGGCGGTGCGCACGGCGTACTGCCGGGCGCTGAGGTTGATCCGCAGGGTGCGCAGCAGGGCCGGTTCGTCGTCGACGATCAGGACCTCGTACCTGTCGATGGTTCGCTCACTTCGTTCACTCATGATGCGGTGGCTCCTCCCCGAGGGCGGCTGGCTCGGTGGCGGCGGGCAGGGTGAGCAGCATGGTGGTGCCTCCCCCGGGGGTGTCCTCGACCTCCAGGCTGCCGCCCATCGCCTCGGCGAGGCCGCGGGAGAGGGCGAGGCCGAGGCCGACGCCGGTGGTGTTGTCGGTGTCGCCGAGGCGTTGGAAGGGCAGGAAGACCCGGTCGCGGTCCTCGGGGGCGATGCCCGGACCGCGGTCGATCACCCGGATCTCGACCTGGTCGGCGTGGTGGCTGGAGGTGACCAGGACGGGCGCTCCGGGGGCGTTGTGGCGCAGCGCGTTGGTGATCACGTTGGCGAGGACGCGTTCCAGCAGCGGCGGGTCGGCGAGCACCGGCGGGGCGGTGTCCAGGTCCAGGGGCTGGATCGGCGCGTACGGGTCGGGGAGGCTGTCGAGCGCTCTGGGCAGGATCTCGTCCAGGTGGGTCTCGGTGAGGTGCAGGGTGAGCGCGCCGGCCTGGAGGCGGCTCATGTCGAGCAGGTTGTCGACCAGGCGGGTGAGCTTGACCAGCGACTCGTCGGCGGTGGCGAGGAGTTCGGCCTGGTCCTCGGACGAGAACTCGACGTCCGGGCTGCGCAGCGAGCCGACCGAGGCGCGGGCGGCGGCGAGCGGGGTGCGCAGGTCGTGGCTGACGGCGGCGAGCAGGGCGGTGCGCATCCGGTCGGCGGCCTTGATCGGCTCGACCTCGGCGGCGACCACGGCCAGCCGGTCGCGCTCCAGCGCGGCGGCGACGTGGGCGGCGAAGGCGGTGAGCACCCGCTGGTCGGCGGCGGGCAGCCGGCGGCCGGTGAGCACCAGAACGGCGTCGGCGCCGACCGGGACCTCGGTGGTCTCGCTCCGCCCCTCGGCGTCGTCCGGGTGCTCGGCCTCGCAGTGGGCGAGCACCTCGCCGTCGGAGCGGGAGAGCAGCGCGACGGTCTGCATGCCGAAGGCCGTACGGGACTTCTCCAGCAGGGCGGGCAGCGCGTCGGCGCCGCGCAGCACGCTGCCGGCCAGGGTGGAGAGGGTCTCGGCCTCGGCGGTGGCGCGGGCGGCCCGGCTGGTGAGCCGGCCGGCGTGGTCGACCACGGTGGAGACGGCGAGCGCGATGGCGGCGAAGACCACCAGGGCGACGATGTTGTTGGTCTCGCCGATGGTCAGGCTGTGGATCGGCGGGATGAAGTAGTAGTTCAGCAGCACCGAGGCGATGAAGGCGGCCAGCAGGGCGGACATGGCGCCGCCGAGCAGCGCCACGATGACCACGCCGAGCTGGAAGATCAGCGCGTCGGTGGTGAGGTTGATGGTGTCGTGCGCCTGGGAGAGCACGGCGGTGAGCAGCCAGGGCAGCACGAAGCCGGCCAGGTAGCCGGCGACGGTGCGGCGCCTGGAGTGGCGGCGGCCGAGCGAGGGCAGCCGGCCGCGGCCGGTGAACTCGTGGGTGACCATGTGGACGTCGATGTCCTCGGAGGCGTCCACGGTGGTCTGCCCGGTGCCGGGGCCGGTGAGGAAACGGTTGATCCGGCCGCGGCGGCTGGTGCCGAGCACCAGCTGGGTGGCGTCGTGGGCGCGGGCGAAGGCGAGCAGCGCGGTGGGGATGTCGTCGCCCACGACGACGTGGTAGCTGCCGCCGAGGGACTCGACCAGCTGCCGCTGCTGGGCGAGCGCGGCGGAGGAGGCGCCGGCCAGACCGTCGCTCCTGGTCACGTGGACGGCCAGCAGCTCGCCGCCGGCGGCGACGGCGATCCGGGCGGCCCGTCTGACCAGGGTCTCGCCCTCGGGGCCGCCGGTGAGGGCGACCACGACCCGCTCACGGGTCTCCCAGACCCGGTCGATCTTGTGGCTGGCCCGGTAGTCGCGCAGCCCCTCGTCCACCCGCCCGGCCACCCAGAGCAGGGCGAGTTCGCGCAGGGCGGCGAGGTTGCCGACCCGGAAGTAGTTGGAGAGCGCGGCGTCCACCTTCTCCGCCTTGTAGACGTTGCCATGGGCCATGCGTCGACGCAGCGCCTGCGGGGCCATGTCGACGAGTTCGAGCTGGTCGGCCCGACGGACCACCTCGTCCGGGACGGTCTCGCGCTGGGGGATGCCGGTGATCTTCTGGACGACGTCGTTCAGCGATTCCAGGTGCTGGACGTTGACGGTGGTGATGACGTCGATCCCGGCGGCGAGCAGTTCCTCGACGTCCTGCCAGCGCTTGGCGTTGCGGCCGCCGGGGATGTTGGTGTGCGCCAGCTCGTCCACCAGGATGACGGCCGGGCGGCGGGCGAGCACCGCGTCGAGGTCCATCTCCTCGAACTCGGCGTCGCGGTAGGAGCGGTGGACGCGGGGCAGGACCTCCAGGCCGCTGAGCATGGCCTCGGTGTGGCGGCGGCCGTGGCACTCGATGTACCCGACCACGACATCGGCCCCGCGCTCCTGTCTGCGCCGGGCCTCGTCCAGCATCCGGTAGGTCTTGCCGACCCCCGGGGCGGAACCGAGGTACACCCTCAGCCGGCCGCGGCGGATGCCGGAGCCGGGGGTGAGGTCGCGGGCCATGGGCACTGCTCTTTCCATCATCGGGAGGTGACAGCCGGGTGGTGCGTGCGCGTGCGGATACGGGGGTGGCCGGGCCCCGGGGGGGGGGGGGGGGGGGGGGGCCGCCGCCCGGGGGGCGCCGGCGCGGCGGGGGGGGGGGGGGGGGGTGGGGGGGGGGGGGGGGGGGGGGGTTTGGGGGGGGGGGGGGGGGGGGGGGGGGGGGGCCCCCCCCCCCCCCCGGGCCCGGCCCGGTCATCCACGTATGTGGTGGGACGTCACTGCTCGGTCACTTCTGCTCGCCGATGGCCTTGTTGAGGAGGACGACGTTGACGCCCTCGTCGCCGAGGAAGCCGGCGGAACGGCCCTCGGTGTACTGGTCGACCAGCTTGGCGACCGTCTCCACCGGCAGGTTGCGCTCCTTGGCGACCCGGTTGACCTGCTCCTTGGCGTAGGCCACCGAGATGTGCGGGTCGAGGCCGGAGCCGGAGGCGGTCAGCGCGTCGGCGGGCACGCTCGCCGGGTCGACGCCGTCGAACGCGGCGACGGCGGTGCGGCGGTCGTTGACGGCCTTGAGCAGGTCGTCGCTGTTCGGGCCGAGGTTGGAGGCACTGGACGAGGACGGGTCGTAGCCGGTCCCGGCGGCGGAGGGCCGGGGCTGGAACCACTTCGGGTCCGGCTGGGCCTCCTCCTTCGGATCGTCCGGGTTGGTCTTGGCCAGGTTGAAGTTCTGGCCGATCAGGCTGGACCCGATCTCCTTGCCGTCGGCCTTAACTATCGAGCCGTTGGCCTTGTCGCTGAAGGCGACCTGGGAGATCCCGGTGACGAGCAGCGGGTATGCGACACCGAGGATCACGGTCAGCACGAGGAGTACTCGCAGGGCCGTGAAGTGTGTCCGCACGGCGGCGGGCAGGGGCTTGGACATTGCGGTGGACTCCTTTCTCAGCTGAGGCCGGGGATGAACTGGACGATCAGGTCGATCAGTTTGATGCCGACGAACGGCACCACCAGACCGCCGAAGCCGTAGATCCCGATGTTGCGGCGCAGCAGGCTGCTGGCGTCGGACGGGCGGTACTTGACGCCGCGCAGGGCGAGCGGGATCAGGCCGATGATGACCAGGGCGTTGAAGATGATCGCCGAGGTGATCGCGGACTGGGGGCTGTGCAGGCCCATGATGTTGAGGTG